>DATIKU010000030.1 GCA_035477215.1 Spirochaetota bacterium
GGAGATGATCCGGGAAATAGCAGAAAACGGCGGCGCCATCGAATATGCCGAGCCCAACTATATATACAAAACGGGCCCGCCCGGAAAACGGGGAAAGCTGAAATTAGGAGACTAAGCGGCGGTAATCGTGCAAACAGGGACACGATATCACCGTGTTGACGGTAACGGAAGAAAACCGGCCGCCGAAGATTGGGCCCGAAAGGCGGCCTCTTCGGCGGGTGATTACGGTTTACGGAGGGGGAAGTTTCTCCAGCGCGCCGTTCGCGTTTAGCATTCGCTTTGAAGCGACCTTTGTGTCAAGGCTCGTGTATGGAGTGGCGCCGGTTAAAACCGCGTTTATGATGGTGGAATAATTAACCGTTTTCGTATACACGCCACCGTTATTATTCATGTAGCGCTGAATGCACATGGCCGCGACTCCCGCTACGTGCGGCGCCGCCATCGAGGTGCCGTCCGAATAGAGGCAGGCGGTGGTGTTGTGGTGGAGCCTTTGCATATCGAACAATCCGATGCCCGCGCCTTTTTTGTTTATCGAAACATCAGTTTCTAAATAAAAACCCAGGCTTACATTTTTTGTAATTACGGACGTAAAATCGAATTCGCCTGCATAGCCGAGCCCTCCGTAATCGCCGGTATATACTTCGATATAGGCATTGGGTTTCCCTCCATTTTCGTTTATTACAAAATACAGATAGTCATAATTTAATTCAGTGTTTATATCGGCATAAAACGAGGCGACAGCGGAAACCGCGCCGAAGGCATTGAGATCGAATACCTTGTACGCCATACTGTCCAGGTTGGCGGCATAGGTGGCGGGTAAGCCAAATGGCGACGGATTGGTCAGCATGTCTATATCAATAGGCCCGTACGTATAGGTGCCCGTGCCCCAGCCACTCTCCTTTGTCCAGCCGGCAAACGATTCGGTGGTGAGGACACTCTGGCCCGGCCATGCGCTTAGAATATTCACTCCCGGCGCGGCTATATCCACCCACGAAATCCCCCAATTGGAAAAGCCCGCCAGATTGCCGTTCTGGTCCACAGCGGCAACGGAGATGACGTTGGGATAATTATATGTCCCTGCACCATACGCGGCGGGATACGAGTTCGTTGTAATATTGGTTGCCTCGTTTCCGGCTGCCGCGACGATGATGACGCCGTTGTTCCGGGCGTTTAAGACCGCGTTCTTCAGAGTTTCGCTATCTTGGCCTCCGAGGCTCGCGTTTATGATATGGGCGCCGTTGGCGACGGCAAAGTATATCCCCTGCGCGATTCCATCAAGTGTTCCGCTGCCCGTCGCGTCGAGCACCCTGACCGCCATAAGTTTGACTTTCCAGCACACCCCGGCAAGTCCGATGCCGTCATCCCCCCTTGCGCCGATGATCCCCGCGCAGTGGGTTCCATGACCGTTCAGATCCATGGGATCATTATCGCCGTCGATATAATCATTTCCATGTTTCGGAAAAGAGGGGCCGCCGTTCCACATGTTTCCGGCCAGATCCCGGTGATTGTAGTTGATGCCGGTGTCGAGAACCGCGACGACGACGCTGCCGCAATCGCTCACCGTATTCCAGGCCGCCTCGGCATTGATGTCCTTTCCGGATGTCCCCGATATTCCGTTAACCTCCTGGCCAGTGTTTTTAAGGCCCCAGAGGAGCGTATAATTCGGATCATCAGGCGTTGCCATCGCCCGGTAGATATAGTTCGGCTCGGCATATTCCACTTCAGGCAGGCTCTCATACTCATTTACGGCCTGCTCGACGGATTTGAGTCCCTTCAGAGTGATTTTTTTAAGAAGGGAATTATCGCCCTCTTTAAGGGTAAAAAGACTTTTAACGCCATCATTGCCGAGCTTGTTCATGATCCGGCCGGCCCTGGCCTGGCTCGTTCCATCCTTAAATTTGACCAGCACTTCCCCCGGAACAAATTCAGCTCGTTCAAGTGCCGGGAACATGGCCTTTGAAGTTGAAAAGGCCATGCCCGATCCCTCCGATGTTTTACCGCCGCAGCTGCAATCGTTGCCGGTATGCGCGGGATCCGGGGCAATCACGTCTGTAGAGGAACCTCCCCCTCCGCCCCCTCCTCCGCCGCCGCATCCCGCAAGGAACGTCATCACCAGTGCCGCAAAAAAAACACGCACGAAAAGACAGGTAAATTTTTTCATTAAAATACCTCTGAAAAATAGTGATTGCGTGTTTGTTTTTTTTTACAACTCGGGGGCGCAGGTAAGACTGTCGTATGCAGGTAACGTCCAATTTATTATCAGTCAACTCTTTTTTTCATATTTACGCTTTATCAGCCGATATGCGTTAAAAGTCAGCATGGTATACTATTTCGCTTGACAATAATACGCATGCGTAATATACTCACTGTTAATATATTATACCGAAAGAATTATTATGGTAATCAGACATGACTGATGTATTCATCAATCCCACCGATTGCCCATATTATCTTATTACGAGGGCCTCTCTGGCAATAACCTCCGCCATGAAGCTGGGTTTCGCCGATGCCGGCCTCGGGGACGTAAAGCCCGCGTACCTTGGCGTTTTCATGTGCCTCTGGATGGAGGACTGCATGGGAGATACGCTCGGCAAGGTCGGGAAGGAAGAGGGCATGAGGCTCGTGGACCTCGGCAGGTGCGCGGGGCTCGAGCCGTCGAGCATGACGGGCCTCATCGACCGCATGGAAAAAGACGGTCTGCTGTACAGGACCGATGACCCGACCGACCGCCGGGCCCACATAATCCGCCTCACCGACCGCGGCCATGACCTCAGGAAGAATGTCATCGATATCGTCGGCAAAACAATCAGCAAGGCCTTTTGGAACATACCCGCCGACCGCATGCAGGCGGCGAAGGATGTGCTTAGAACGGTCCTCGTCAACGCCAGCAAAGGGAGCCTCGAGCCATGAACACAAAACAAGTCGTAGGATTCGCCTGTTCCTATACCCCCCTCGCCCTTATCAACGCGGCGGGATTCTCCCATTACCGCGTCCTCCCCGACGCCGACTGCCCGGACCAGGCCGGGAGCCTGCTCCACGACAATCTGTGCCCGCACATCAAGGGCATCCTTGACCGCGCGATGAGCGACAGGGTTCCGGACCTCGCGGGCATGGTGTTTTTAAACAGCTGCGACGCCATGCGCCGCCTGCACGACGCGTGGATGAAGGCGCGGCCCGGCACGCGGTCGGTGCTTATCGATCTTCCCCCGACCACGAATGACGCGTCCGTCGGCTTCTTCCGGGACGAACTGGACCGACTCGCCGGGACACTCGTGGACTGGGGCGGAACCGCGCCGGACGGAAAATCACTCACGCGCGGCATCGGGCTGAACAACGCGATCGCGGAATCGCTGAGCGCTCTGCGCGACCGCCAGCGCGCCGGAACTTTAAGAAACGGCTCCGCAGCCCTGCAGGAGGCTTACAACCGGGCCTCCACCGGGCCGATGGAGGAGACGATTACGTTCCTGGAATCACTGCTCGCGGAAACGGCGGCGAACAACGGCCGCGGCGTGCCGCTGTACCTGTTCGGCAATGTCATGCCCGACCCGGAAGCCTTCACGCTGATCGAGGAATGCGGCGCGCGGATTGTGTGCGAGGACATGTGCACCGGCTCGCGGGTCTTCACGCGGATCACGATGGACCGCGAAGACGCGCTGTACTGCATGGCGCGCGACACTATACGCGACCGGCCCTGCGCGCGAACCATGGACGAGCGGCGGCCGGGGAGGATCGCGGACGACCTTGTAATGATGGCCCGTGAATGCGGCGCGCGGGGTATCATCGGCTATACAGTCAAGTTCTGCGACCCGTATATCGCCCGCATGCCCCATGTCCGCGAGCTTTTAAAAAAGGAGGGAATCCCCTTCCTCCATCTCGAAGGTGACTGCACCATGCGTTCCATGGGGCAGCATCGCACAAGAATCGAAGCCTTTATCGAAATGCTGGGGTGAGCGACATGATGAAGAAATATTTCGAGGAGCTTGAAAAGGGCCTCACGGATGCCATCCGCACCGGGAAGCCGAGCGCCCGCAAGCGTTATTCGCTGGAGATCGCCCGCCTGGGCGGCAGGCTGTATTCGGGGACCGATAAAGTGGCCTGGTGCGGCATTGCGGCGCCCTTCGATCTACTGAACTCGATGGGAGTTACCTCCTGCTTCGTTGAATTCATCGGCGCCATGCTCGCCTCCACCGGGATGGTGGGCGAATTCCTCGAGGAGGCTGACCATGCCGGCTATTCCTCCGATTCGTGCAGTTATCACCGCGCCGTGACCGGCGCGACCATGAAGGGGATCATGCCGGCGCCGGAATTCCTCGTCGGGACCACCAATCCCTGCAGCGGAGGGCTCGCCGTAATCGAAAACCTTGCGCGGCATTTCGGAAAGGACTTCTTCGTCCTTCACATTCCTCAGGACGATTCGCGGCGCAGCGTTCGCTTTCTGGCCGACCAGATGCGCGACCTGGTCCGCTTCACGGAGCGGATCACAGGAACTCCCCTCGATCACGACACATTGAAATTGACCATCCTGAACTCGAATCGCGTCTGGGAGGTCATCCGTGAAGTGTATGATCTGGCGAAACTGGTCCCCTCTCCCGTCGCCAGCCGGGACCTCGCCAACTTCGGGATCGTGATGTCGCTGTTCCAGGGCAGGGAGTCCGCCATCTCGGTCGCCGAGGCATTCCGCGACGAACTGGCCGAACGGGTCGCGAACAGCGCAATGGCCCCGCTGCCGGAAAAATTCCGTATCCTGTGGATACAGAACCGGATCCAGTTCAAGCACCCGCTTGAGAAGATGCTGGAGGAGCATTACCATGCCAGGATCGTCATCGACGAGCTCAATGACATCACCTGGGACCCCATCGATCCCGGCTCTCCCTTCGAGGGCATGGCCAGGCGCTCGATATCCATACCGTTCAACGGGCCCGTCGAGAAACGCATCGGTCACTTACAGAAGCTGGCCGGGGAATATCAGATCCACGGCGCCATCAATCCATGCAACTGGGGATGCCGCCAGGGGACGGGCGGGCGCGGTCTCATCGAGGACGGACTACGGAAAATCGGCATTCCGGTTCTCAACCTCGAGGTCGATTGCGTCGACCCAAGGAAATTCACCCCCGGCCAGTTCCAGACACGGGTCGAGGCGTTCGTCGAGATGATGCAGTCCCGGCCGTCGCCGTGGGCTTAGTCGCCCTCCCCGCGCGGCGGGACCGGGATCACTATCGGAGGGCTGTCCTGATACACAGGCGTTCTCATCTCCGGAACAGGCGAGTCAGTGAGGCACAAGGCGCACTTCTCACCGCTGCAGCGCAGGCCGGACGAACAATCAGGACAATCATGTTTTTTGCACGGGCGTCCTGGAATTCAGAGACGTACACCATCCCGCTTAAACCGTCTATCCGTATAAAGGGCATACATCCCCTTTCAGCGGCCACCCGCCTCCCTCCCCTGTATAGCGGCGAGAATCTCGTTATAACGTTTCTCGTTGATTGGATACAGATATAAAGTAACAATCGAAAGGACAAGGATCACCGCCGGGATCGGGCCGAGCAGCAGCCGTATCCCGAGGAGGGAAGATTCGCTCTGCGCGACCTCGGGCATGTAGCCGAAAAGCGACAGCACAAGCCCGCTGATGGCAAGCGCCAGCGCCTGCCCTATCTTGATTCCGAAGGTCCAGATTCCATAAAAAGCCCCTTCCGTCCGCTCGCCGGTGAGCAGGTAATCGTATTCGACGGCGTCGGGGACGATCGCGTACGGCATGGCGAAGGTAAAGCCGAAACCCGTACCCGTAAAGAACATCACAATGAACGAGAATGACACCGGGAACCGGTGACCGAAGGCGAAAAGCAGCAGGATCCCGATGGCAAAGATCGCCATTCCGATGCCATAGACGAGCTTCTTTCCGATCTTTTTTGAAAGCAGCACGCTTATGGGAATGAAGGCCATGGCGGTGAGCAGAAGAATGACCATGGCGATGGTCGTATAAGACTCGTTGTTATGGATATATTTAAAATAATAGATGGCGATCCCCATAACCACGGTAAGGCCGGTAATGTGCAGCGCATAGGTGAGAAGGATAAGGACATAGGGCCTGTTCTTGAAGACCTTGAGGTAGGTTCCGAAGAAGCCTTTGCCGTCGGCCACAAACGGGGACATCGGTTCGCGCACTTTGATCACCGTAATGAGCGCGGTGATAAGCATAATCGCGCCGAAAATGAAACCCATGCCGGAGAATCCGATATTCTTATCGGGAAACGCCATAACGATCGGCAGCGACGCGCCCGCGCCGAGCAGTGAGCCGATTACGGCAAAACCAAAACGGTAACCGTTAAGGGATGTGCGCTCGTGATAGTCCTGGGTGAGTTCGGGCGTGAGCGAATTATATGGAATATTGACCGCCGTGTATGCGGTACACAACAGGCAGAAAAACACGGTCGCCCAGATAAAAAGAAATGTCTGTTGCTCGGCCGGGTTCCATCCGGCGCCGGCAAACAGCGCCGGGTTCGTGAACATAAGGATCATGCCGAGGAAGAGTGGGACCGATCCAAAGAGCATCCACGGGCGCCGCCTGCCGAGCCTGCTTTTCGTACGGTCGGAGAGATACCCGGTCATGGGATCGGTTACGGCGTCCCATATCTTCCCTATGGCGATGGTCAACCCTGCAAGCCCGGCGGCGAGACCGACCGTATCGGTCAGAAAGTTGAGGAGCCAGAATCCGATTACCGTGAAAAATAGATTCCCCCCCAGATCGCAAACTCCATATCCGAGCTTGACGCTGACGGGAAGCTTGTTGTCGCTCATGATCCCTCCTGCCCTATGGTATGTTTGTATTAAACGAAAATTATATGCATCATATACATATTAATTGATTATTAATCAAGTAGAATATCGTGTTTGTGGCCAATCAGGGTGATACCGCAAAGTAAATTGGAGACAATTAAATGAAATATGATAAATTCTATAAAGATGTTGCAAAACTGAATGCCGTTCATAGAATATAACATATTCATTAAATTTGAAACCGGAGTAGTTTCATGAATAAACCCAAGGTCATCCTGGTAACCGGCGCAACCCGCGGTATAGGGTTCGCCCTTGCAAACAAACTTGCGCAAAGAGGCGATAAGGTTTATGGAACGGGAAGGAAGGCGCCCGTGGGCGATCGATCGCTGTTTATCTATATCGCCATGGACCTTGATGATGAGCGCTCGGTCAAGAAGGGAATAGACGGCATTTTAAGGGAAAACCCGTCGATAGATGTATTAATTAATAATGCCGGCATCGGCCAGTGCGGCCCGGTGGAAGAAACCACGATTGACGCTGCGAAGAAAGTGTTCGAGACCAATTACTGGGGAATGGTGCGTTCCACACAGGCGGTGCTTCCGCATATGCGAAAAGCGGGCGATGGACTCATCGTCAATGTAAGTTCGGCCGCAGGGAAAATCGCTCTCCCGTTTCAGGCCCATTACTGTGCCAGTAAATTCGCAGTGGAGGGACTTACCGAAGCGCTCTACCACGAGGTGAAGCCGTATGGTATTCGTGTAGTGCTGGTGGAACCCGGCGACGTCGGCACGTCCATATGGGAACAGACGGATAAAAGCGCGGTGGACAAATCCGAATACCGCCAGCCGCTTGTGAGGTTCCTAAGAGTTAAAGAAAATGAAATGGGAGCCGCGGCGGATTCTCCGGCCAATGTGGCGACGCAAATAATCAGGATAATGGATTCGCGCAAATCGCCCTTTCGCAACCCGGTGGCCAGGGGAGCCGCGTTCGTACTGGCGGCGAGAAAGCTGCTGCCGGACGGGTTATTCATGAAGCTGACCGCCGGACATTATAAAGTATAAACAATCACCTTCCAACGCAGTGCGCCGGTCACGACAATTGAATTTTCGTGGAAACGCCTGCCCCTCGGGGCAGGCGTTTCCACGCTTCGATGCTGTCGAAGTCTATATGCCCTTGAAACAGCGATCAAGATGGCTGTCTTCCAGGTCGTGCTTTTTCATGGCCCGGTAGAAGACCCATATCGTAAAAGTAACTAAAAATGAGACAGGAAGCGCAATGAATATCGGATCTATCATCGCCAGATAACCAAGGGATGTATCTTTTACCAGGGACGTCTTGCCGGTTAACAGCTTGCAGATCTGAAGGCTCGAGGATTCCTTTTCGTGGATAAAAAAGATCCAGAAGGTGCTTACGGTGAACCCGGCGATCATTCCCCATTTGGCGGCGGCGCGCGGAAGGCTCTTTATATAGAGGGCTCCAATATATGCAGGCAGAAAAGTGGCGGCGCACAGGCCGAAGAAAAGCGCCGTTCCGACCGCGATGATTGCCATGCTTACGTCAAGGTGACGCGTGAGCCATGCCAGCATAGTGCTCATAATTACGGTTGCAAGCATTCCGAATCGAGTGATTAAAATGGTACTTCCTTTACCGCCAAGACTCTTTTCATAGATGTCTCGTCCCGCGGCAGTTCCCATGGTATGGAACTGGGAGCTCAGTGTCGACATGGCCGCGGCCAGAAGCGTTAATAGAAACAGGGTTCCGAACCAGGGCGGAATAAAGTTTTTGATATATGCCGGAATGATCGAATCGTTCGCGCCCGCGGCCAGCAGTGCGATTTTTCCGGTACTGTTGAAGAAATATACATTGCTGAGCGCACCGACGGTAAACGCCACGCCGGTCATCATGAGAATGAAAACACCACCCGATACCACGGCCCTGTTGAGATCGCGGTTGCTTCGTACGGTCATGAACCGTACCACAAGCTGCGGCTGGGCCAGAACGCCGATTCCGACACCGAACACGATCGTCGAGACCAGACTCCACCATATCGGGGAGCCCCATTCCGGCATCGATGTCCATCCGCGGAAACCGCCTGCAATGAGCTTGGCGGCCTGCCGGCGCACTTCGTCGTTGTTGATGAGATCGGTCAATTGCTGGTGGGCTTCAGTGATGCCCCCCAGCCGGTAATATGAGAAAATAAGGAGAACGAACATCCCGACGAACATAATGGCGGCCTGGAAAGCATCCGTGTACATAACGCCTTTAAGACCACCCATCCAGACATAGAGGGCGACGATGGCGACGAAAAAAAGGAGCGAAATTTCGAACGGGATCGAAAAGTACGACTGTATAAAATCGGCCGCACCCTTGATGACGGCGGCGGTATAAATCGGCATAAAAAGGAAAATGATGATGCCGGCGAAACCCTGCATAAAACGTGAACGGTAACGCACACTCAGGAGCTCGGGAAATGTGTGGGCCTCGAGGTTGTGGCCCATTTTACGCGTACGTTTGCCGAAAATAACGAACGCGATAAAAATGCCGAAAAATATATTGAGGAACGTGAGCCATAATACACCCATCCCCAGACTTCCGGCGGCCCCACCAAAGCCGATGATTGCGGAGGTGCTGATAAAGGTGGCGCCGTATGAAAGGGCCATTATAAAAGGGTGAATCTGTCGCCCGGCGACGAGGTAATCACCGGAGGTACGGGTTTGGCGGTAGCCAATCAACCCGAGGTATACTACTGCGAATAAATAAACGAGTGTGACGATTATAGTGTATATCATCTGTCTCTCCCCTACATCTTCTCATCCATTTCGTTTTCCGCCTGCTGCCACATCTGCTTCTCGGCAACCTGCTGCATTTCGTTTTCGGATCCCTTGTTCCAGTTCAAGATACCGTACCCTAAGCAAAGCCCCGCGGCCGCAAGGCAGCCGAGATAAGCCGTGACGATCCAGACATCCGGTATTCCAAGCATCGATATCCTCCCTTAAAAGTAATCTGCCGTTACGTCCGGAATTTAACCGAAACTTGTGGCCGCCCCAGCGTACGATCGTGAAGGAGCAAAATTCCGTTCGCGTGAACAAGCTAAAAATGGAAAAATATTTTTAAATGTAGGCTTATAACCCTTCAAAAAATAGTGGATAGGTTGATCGTAATTTAATAATTGTCAAGCATAAAATGGCAGGAAGTGCGTGGAAGCGAAAAATTGCCATTGATAAATCCGGCAGCCTGCGTAACGTCGTTCAGGCTTTCGGGTGGACCCTGTATTTTCTGATCATCATGTCGGGAACATATGAGGCTTTCGCCTGTCGTAGCGGCAGCTTTCCGAGGTCCTGCTCGAAATTGACATAGGTGTAATGCTGATGCAGCACAGACGCGCAATTGTTGTACATGAACTGGTATACCCCCTTCACGCTTCTGAGTCCTTTGGCGAAATGCAGTGCAAACATGTCGTTATTAATCCCCTCTCCAAGGATGAAACCGACCGGTTCGTCGTCGGCATAATAAATACCTCCGCATAAAAGAAGCTCGTTCTGGAGCGTGAGAGCTTCAATGCAGGCCTGATAGTCGGTTTCCGCCGGTTCGAGTCCCGTTTCCCTTTGCCAGGCGTCGAGCACACGCAGAGCATCCGCTTTACGCTCGGGACCGAGGGGAAGCGCCTCGTGCCGGTATTGACTGTAGAATTGCTGGAGCAGGTTTCGCTTGTTGTGAAGTTTTTTCCCCTTGTAGGTCGCGATTTTTTCAGAGGTGAAAACATAATCCATATCTCCGTCAAGAAATGTGATATCATAACGGTCCCGGTCGAATGCCTCGAGCCATTGTTCTGAAATGGGGTAAAACATGTCAGCTTCGCCGGCCATGGCGAGAAGGTAAGCGGGGTCCATGCCGCGTGGATCGCGGAGCGGCATAAGATGGCGGACCCCGTCATAGGTCGTTCCGCGTATGAAAATCTCATGGTCGAACAGCACCTCGTAGTCGTGGACCATCCTGAACAGAAAGAGGTTGGAGAAGCTGTACTCGGAAATGGAAACGCCGGTCTCTTTAAGAGGCCAATATAGGATATCGAGATGGCCCAGATCAAGTTTTTCGCTTCGCATCAATCAACCAGTCCTTTCTGAAATATCGAACGCTGATAAGAACGGCACGGACGAAAATAGAGGCATTCATGGACCACCTGATTGCGGACGGACCAAGCAGTGACGGCTGTTTTATTATAGCAAAAGACCGGCCTGACGCGCCTGTAAACCATTTTTTCGGTTGAAACGATTCTAAAAACGCCCCGACGATATTACTGAAAACCGCCGAAAGGGCTATTCCACGATAGCCGAGAGTGGTGTGAAACACCAGCGCAAAGCTCAATGCAACATTGAACGGACAGACCATGGCCATGGTGAACATTTACCTGCGCACTCGTCCGGTTGAACGCAATATGCGTTTGTATTAATGATATAACAATGGGGAAAAAGCCAGGCGGTGAGCCGGTTACAATGGTGGTAAGTCGGTGGCTCGACCCCTCTACCTGGAGTTGAGTACCCAATGAATGGCCTGCTTGTTGAGCTCGGAACCGCTCGTAAGACCCAGCTTGTCCTTGATGTTCTTGCGATGGGCCTCGATGGTGTGGGGACTCAGGTTGAGCTGGCGGGCGATCTCGCCGGTGGTGAAACCGTTACCGATTTGCTGAAAAATCTCGAGCTCGCGGTTCGTCAGGGTCTCGATGATGCTGTGCTGGGATTTGGGTTGATTGCCGTGAAATAATTTTGAGATCAGGCGCGTGCTTATCGCTCCGCTTAAGTATATGTCGCCCTTAAGCACGGAGCGCAGGGCATATACGATATTCGCCGGACCTTCATTCTTCGTAATATATCCCCGCGCGCCCGCGCGAATCGCCCGTTCGGCATATAAGGATTCCTCGTGCATCGAGAGCACGAGGCTTTTAACGTCGCTGAAACGCGCCTGTATTGCCCGTACCAGGTCTAAACCGCTCGACCCGCCGTAAAGCGAAATATCAGCCACAACGATGTCCGGTTTTTCGCGGGCGATCACCGAAATCGCCTCATTTGTGCCGCCGGCCTCTCCGCACACGATCATATCGCTTTCCTTTTCAATGACTTTTTTAATGCCCTGCCGTACTATCGGGTGGTCGTCCACTATTACGATTTTAATGGCGTCCTTTCTTTTTTTCATCGAGTATCCCTTTATTTCCTATCGGTTTTTTTTCGTGCAGTCCTGTATGAATCAACTTCACCGCGCCTCATCAATATCGTCACCATGAATACGCCGCCTAATTTACCGGCCTCAAAATCGGCGCCGATAATGCCCGCCCGGTAACGCATTGTCCTGAGGCCGAGCCCCCCTGGCACCGCCTCCAACGACCTGTCAGCACTCGAATCATTCTCAATTTTCACATACAGCTCATCATTTTCGTCGCTGAGTTCGATTCGGATGGCGCATCCTCCTCCGTGCTTCACGGCATTCGTCACCGCCTCCTGGACGATATAATACAGGTGTGTTGCGGCCTCGATATTCGTCAGGTTTAATTCCCCCACTCGGATAACATCGCATTTAACGCCGAAAAGTCGCCCTGTATTGTTCGCCAGATCCTCGATCGCGGCCACAAGTCCGTGGGACTCGACCGCCACCGGACAAAGTCCCCTGACGATTGCGCTTGCCATCTCGATTGATTCCCCGATCAACCCTCCGATCTCCTCAATCTCCGTCGCCAGTCGGGGTGATTTCTGCTTGAGCCCGCGCCGTAGGGCCTCGGCGAGAAACGCGGCCCCGGTGAGTTTTTGACCCAGGCCGTCATGCAGATCCCTCCCGATCCGCCAGCGCTCCTTCTGGATAAGGTCGAGCATGGCCGCCTCGAGCTCCCGCGTTTCCGTTACATCGATAAAGCTCGCGATGATTCCTACAGTTTCGCCCGAGGGATCCACGTACGGCACCGATCGCACGATGCAATGCAGCGCCCTTCCTTCGATGCGCCTGTCGATTTCAAATTCCACGAATTTCTCTCCCTTCAGTATCCGTTCGAGCGGGCAGTCTTTTGTTCGACAAAACGGAAAACCGAGTATATCATCACACCTGGCGCCAAGTACAGCCGCGTTTTTCAGGCCGAACATGGACAGGAACGTGTTGTTCGCCCGCATGTACCGGTAATCACGCCCTATAACGCACATGCCCGTAGCGGACGACTCGAAAATCTGAAACAACTCCGAGAAGGCCCCCTCTTTTTCCTGTTCGGCCGTCTTTCTTCGGGTGATGTCGCGGTTGTTTACTCTCAGGCCGATTGGAGTCCCCTCGGCGCTGAAAACCGGCTGGCATATATGGGAGAGCCATTTAAGCTCTCCTTTCTTCGAAATTATGCGAAAATCGATCGAAAGCACGCTGTCGCTTTTCATCTCTTCACCGAAATGCCGTAACATCAGATCACGGTCTTCGGGATGAATTATGTCGCCAAGCAAATTCGAGTCGCTCCGGAACTCGGCGATCGAGTAGCCCGTCACTTCGAGGCACGAAGGGGATATATGGATGAAACCCTCGTACGGACCGATCCAGTACTCCCAGTCCGAGGCGAAATAGGCCAGGGTACGGAAACGCTCCTCACTTTCCTTCAGCTGGCGTTCGAGGCGATGCCGCTGTATCGCCGTTTCCACGGCGGAATGCAGTTCTATATCGCGGATCGGTTTTACGATGTAACCGTAGGGAAGCGTCGATTTGGACCTTAAAAAGGTCGCGAGATCGGTATGGGCCGTAAGATAGACGACCGGCACATCCGCGCGCTCCCGTATGGCTTCAACCGCCTGGATGCCATCCATCTCCCCCGGAAGCATTATATCCATGAGAACGAGGTCCGGGTTCAGCTCGAGAACCTTTTCGACCGCCTTTTCGCCCGTAACCGCGATTGCCGCCACCTCATAACCGAACCGTTCTATACGCCCTTTAATATCGAGCGCGATTACGGATTCATCTTCGACGATGAGAATTCTTGCATTCACGTGTTTATACCGGCATTTCCACACCGCTGCCTGAGCGGGGCGCTACTGTTGTATCCTGTTTTTCATCGTCACCTCAAGGGCGAAAATATTCGCGCCGGCGATTATGATGATGATGGCGCGTTCATTTTTTTTAATCATTTTACTATAGTACGTCGATTATTCGTTTCGCGCCTCAACTCGAAGACGGCCTATGGCCCACTATGATATCACGGTTCAATCGCCGTGCAATAAGGGAAACCCTTATATATGTTCTAACAGATTTTCTTACACGCACTCCAGGCTTTTCATTTAACTCGATGCCCGGACTATTATTTATATTCTGCTTTTATTCCGCGAGGACTCCGGCCATTATGACTATAATCGACAGGCTCGTTGCGATAAATGGTGAAGCCATTCGCATTACCGGTTGCACGACCGCCCATACACTCGTATCCGGATTCATGGCATGAAACTTGAAATACTGTACGAAGACAACCACCTGATCGCCGTCGAAAAGCCCGCCGGCATCATCACCCAGCGCGACAGCACCGGCAGGCTTTCGCTCATCGACATGGTGAAGGAGTATATCCGCGAAAAATACGACAAGCCCGGCGAGGTCTTTCTCGGCGCCGTTCACCGACTGGACCGCACCGTTTCAGGACCCGTGCTTTTCGCGCGGACCTCGAAGGCCGCCGGTCGCCTTTTTGATGAATTCAAGTATCGCAGGGTACTCAAGCTGTATGCGGCACTCGTGCACAATCCCGCCGGTGCCGGAGAGAAAAGCGCCGGTACGCCGGAATGGAAAACGCTCTCGCATCATCTCGAGCGAAAGAGGGACACGACAAAAATCGCCCAACGGGCAGGGATTAAAACAAAGGATGCCTCGCTGCGATATTCGGTGCTCGGTCACGATGATCGTTACGCGCTCCTTCTCGTCCACCTTCTTACGGGCCGCAAACACCAGATACGCGCACAGCTTGCCGCCATCGGTTGTCCCATCGTTGGTGACCTCCGCTACGGCGCACACGACCCCGGCGACCCCGATGCCATCGGGCTTCACTCATGCCATCTCCGTTTCATTCATCCTACCCTGAAAATCCCGATAGCGATCAATTCGAAGCTCCCGGAACGAATCGCATCGCGCCTTTCGCCCGATATCCCGCTCGACGAAATCGCGGCAAAAATTAGTTGGGAAGAACTCCCCTGAAGGGCCGCCCATTTATCGTTGACAAATGCCGGTTCCGCGTAGTATCGTTCTTTTAGGATAAAAACGGGGGAAGAGTATGGGTTTTTTGAAAGACGCGAGCAGGTCGTTCCTTAAATACAGCGAAATGCTGATCGACAAGACCGAAGAGTACACCCGGCTGGCGAAGCTCAGTCTCGAGATAAAGCGTCTTGAATACATGATTGAGAAGAATCATATAGAGATCGGCGAGTATGTTTCAGGAAAGATCGGAGAGGGCGCTCAGAATCTAAACCTTGATGATGAAACAATCAAAATTAGGCATCAAAACATCATGGAGAACAGGAAAACCATCGATGTTAGACGAAAAGAGATTGAAGAGATAAAAAAGGCACGCTCCGCGAGCGGACCCGCCGATCACGGAAAGACCGCGGAATAGCCCGCTTTACCGGGCCCGCACTCCACAAACATGCCAATATCATCCAAAAGAATTATTGAAGCAATACGTGCATTTAAAGGCCCGTTTACCCATGCGGATTTACTCTCGCGAATCGGTGACGAAAAAGCCGGGCATGAAAGGAAAAAGACCCGTCGGCCCGCGAAAAAGAGCGGCAGGGAGCTGCCGCGTATCGAAGAAACCCTCCGCGAGCTTACCGGCGCCGGATTCCTCGTAAAGCGCGGCAAATCCTACACGCGCGCCGAATCGTTCACGCCCGAGGGCGTCATCACCATCGACGGACACGGTGTCGGCACGCTTAAGACTGACAATGGGGACGTACTGTCGATAAAGAAGGATTACACCGGCAACGCCCACTCCGGAGACAGGGTCAAAGCCGAACTTGACGATTGCCGTGACGGTGCGTGTTATGCCCGCGTAAAGGCCGTCAGCAAACGCAAAAAGGAACGTTATATCGCCCGGGTCGAAAACAAGCTGAGAGACCACATCATCTACCGTCTGGTCGATCTCCCCGGAGGAGTGCAGGTCCGCGGCGCGCGCTCTTCCGATGAGCCCCGCAAAGGCGAGCTCTGCATCATACAGTTGACGGGAAAGACCGTATCGGGCATGACCGAGTGCGTGGTGGAGCAGTCATTTTCAACCGACGCGCAGGAATACGATCTACGCCGTATCATGATCAAACATTCCGTCCCCGATCCGCACCCGCATTACGAAGAGCTTGACGCTTTCGACAAGGCCTTCCTTTCCCGCGAGAAAAAGGGACGAAAGGATTATCGCAGGCTCTTTACGGTCACCATCGACGGCGAAAACTCCAAAGACTTCGACGACGCCATATCGCTCGAAACCACCAGGAGCGGATGCAGGCTGTACATCCATATCGCCGATGTCTCCGCCTTCGTGCGCAAGGGCGGCCCCGTCGACCTCGAAGCGGCGCGCCGGGGCACAAGTTTTTACCTTGGGAACCACGTCGTGCCGATGCTGCCCGAAATCCTCTCCAACGAATTATGTTCGCTTAAGGAAGGCGTCGAACGATTATCGCTTTCCGCGGAGCTCGGGTTCGACAAGACCGGCAGGCTGACCTCGCAGAGCTTTCACCGGGGAATCATCAAAGTGGACAGGCGGCTCACCTACGTGTCCGCCCACGAGCTCGCAACGAGCGGACGCAGGAAGAAGCTCGACCGTCTCCTTCTCGGCATGTACGATTTCGCCCTGGTGCTCAAGGAGAGGCGCATGCTCCAGGGGCGGCTCGACCTCAACCTGACCGACTCTGAATTCATTTACGAGGGCAACACCCTGATCGACCTCATCGCCACACAACGCCTTAAAAGCCATATCATTATCGAAGAATTCATGCTGAGCGCAAACGAAGCGGTGTCGAAGGCCCTTCGCGAAAACAGCGTACCGACCCTTTACCGCATCCACGAAAACATATCGCAGGAAAAGCTCGCGGCGCTCGAAAAATTTCTTCAGACCCTTTCCATTCCCTTCAGGAACCGCGATAATATCGGCGTATCCCTCCAGGAGGTGATCGACCGCGTACACGGCAGGGACGACGAGGAGGTGGTCAACTATATCATACTCAAATCGCTCATGCAGGCGTATTACGGCGTCGAGCCGCTGGGACATTTCGGGCTGGGGTTTACGGACTACACCCATTTTACGTCTCCGATCAGGCGTTATCCCGACCTGATAGTACACCGGTGCCTGAAGGCGCTTATCCAGCACGAGCCGTCTCCGTACGCAGTAGAGGCACTCCGTCCGATCGGGGAGAAGAGCTCGGAGATGGAACGGGTCGCACAAAGCGCCGAGCGCGATCTGTACAAGCTCAAGTCCTGCCGCCTCATGTACGACCGTATCGGCGAGCTGTTCGACGCGGTCATAAGCGGGATTTCGCGCTACGGCTTTTTCGTAACACTGCTGGAGCGCCCGATCGAGGGCATGGTTCCGCTTCGCTTCCTCACCAACGACTATTACCTGGTGAACGAGGACGATTTTACCATCATCGGCCGCAGGCTCGGCAAACGATTCAGGCTTGGCGACAGGGTGCGGGTACGGATTGTCAGCGTGGAAATAGAGACGATGAGGATAGATTTCGAGGTGGCCTGAGTACGAGCCTCCATATCGCCGCCGATAACTTGAAGCGATTTTCTAAAAACACCCCGACGTGCTAAATTATTGTTGAAATAATCGTCCATGACCGGTTTCCTTCCTTGCAGGAATCCGCGGTGCGGCTGCGGTCAGCGGCCGGAAACGAGTCGCGATAATTGAAGGAGTGAGCATACCACATTGATGAAACTTACGGCAAGGGAAGCGAAATTCGACTTTACGGTCCGGGACACGTTGGCGTTGTTCCTGTCCGAGGATTTCGCGCTGAAAAAAGGCGCGGGAATCCCCGACCAGATTTCGCATATTACGAGCACGGCGAACCTCGGATTTTTCAGGGCGAAAAGCGGTGAATCGCTTTTCCTCCCCCTGTCAGACCAGCCGTCTCTCATATTTGCCGGACTTGGAAAAGCCGATGAGATTTCCCGCGAATCGCTCCGAAACGCGGCGGCGGGCATCATCGATATCTGCAGGAAGAAGAAAATAAGCACGCTGCATGTGCTCCTTCCTCAACCGGAAGGTCACGACGAAAAGGAGGTGCTTTCGGCGCTTGCTGAAGGTATGTATCTCGGCAATTACGGGTTCGACCGATATAAGACCAGGCCGGATGATATCGACCTTCCGTTGGATACGGTCAATTTTTACGTAACCGGTACTCCCGGGGCCGCAAGGATTCTCCACGAAACCGCAATCGTCTGCTCCAATACACTCCTGTGCAGGGACCTGATCAACGAGACGAGTGAACGGGCCAACCCGGCCTCGATCGCCGCCGAGGCCAAAAAGCTCGCCGGGATGAAGGGAGTCTCGTGCACCGTTCTCGGTCACCGGGAGCTTGAAAAGCTCGGAATGGGTCTTCTTCTCGCCGTGGGTCGTGCCGGCCAGCATCCGCCCCGGATGGCGATACTGCGATACAGGGGCAATTCCCGGAGCAAAAAATCGCTTGCCATCGTCGGGAAGGGAATCACCTTCGATTCCGGGGGGCTGAACCTCAAGCCGTCAGGCCATATCGAAGACATGAGAAGCGACATGGCCGGGGCCGCGGCCTGCATCTATACCATAAAGGCGGCGGCCGAGCTGGGATTGAAGAAAAACCTGTATGCCGTGATTCCGCTCTGTGAAAACATGGTGGCGGGCAACTCCTATCGCCCCGGGGACGTTTACCGCGCCTTTAACGGAATTACGGTCGAAATCGGCAACACCGACGCCGAGGGACGACTGATCCTCGCCGACGCGCTGGCGTATACGGAAAAGAGACTGAAGCCCGATTTCATCATCGATATCGCCACGCTCACCGGGGCCTGCCTCGTCTGCTTCGGTGAAATCATCGCCGGACTCCTCTCCCCCAGCGATGAACTCGCCGAAGCGGTTCGCAAGGCAGGCGAGGAAACCGGTGAGCGCGTCTGGCGCCTCCCGCTTTATAAGGATTATGCCGAAGATTTAAAATCGGACATGGCCGACATGTCCAATGTGTCGTCCACAAGGAACGCGGGGACTATCATCGGCGCGACCTTTCTAAACGCGTTCGTCGAATCCACACCGTGGGCGCACATTGACATTGCGGGGACCTCGTGGGGATCCAAACAGCGGGGCTACCGACCCAAGAACGCGACGGGCTACGGCGTACGGCTTTTTATTGAGGTGATAAAAACCCTCGCCATATAAAGTAAACTGCGCCCGGACAAACCGGCGCGCCAAAGGAGACACGATGAGATTTTCAACAAAAGAACTGGTCGACATGGCCATCGGCATCGAGGAGTCGGGTTATTACTTTTATACACAGTGCAGAAAGAAGTTCGACGACCCGTATTTCACGGAGTTGTTGACCTTTCTCGCCGAAGAGGAACTCCGACACAAGGAGCTTTTCGAGAAGATGCTCGGCGAACTGAAAGAAACTTCAGGTGTATTCAGCGAGGATTACTACCAGTACCTCAAGGCGCTTGGCGATGAACGCGTTTTCAAAAACAACGATGACGTCGACGCCGTGGTAAAAGAGATGGAATCGGTGTTTGATGTGCTGAAGGTCGCAATGACCGCGGAGAAGGATTCGGTCCTCTTTTACAGCGAACTCCTCTCCATGCACGAAAAGGACAAGGACGCCCTGAAGATTTTAAACAGGCTTATAGACGAGGAACGCAGGCATATCGTGCTCATTCTCGAATTAAAGGAAAAGCTGGAACTTTCGTCGCGGTAGGAAACTCCGGCGCGTCCGTGCATAAAGCTACCGCGCGGACGTTGTCGTTTCTTGAAATCAGTAGAACTGCCTCGTCAACGAGCCCGCCTCCTCGCCCTCGAGGCGCGCGAGCTCCTGAAGAAGCTCTTTCTGGCGCGGGGACAGTTTCTTGGGAACGCGTACGTTTATCTTTACCAGCTGGTCCCCGCGGCCGTAAGAGCCGAGATACGGAATTCCGTTTCCCTTCAAACGGAACACCTGGCCGTTTTCGGCGCCCGCCGGAATTTTCATCTTGACCTTGCCCCCGGTAATCGTCAGCACCTCTATTTCGCCGCCAAGGCATGCCAGTGAATAGGATATCTCGACGACGTTAAGGATGTCGTTCCCGTGCCGGTCGAACACCGCGTGCTTCTTTATATGCATGACGACATAGAGATCTCCCCTCGGTCCGCCCGACGGGCCCTGTTCGCCCTCTCCGCTGATTTTAAGACGGGAGCCGGACTCCACTCCCGCCGGGATTTTCACCGTAATCTTGCGCTTCTTCGTAACAAGGCCTGAACCGCTGCAGGTTTTGCAGGGTGATGTGATAATCTTGCCCTCGCCACGGCACTTGTAACACGTCTGAGTGATCGAAAAGAACCCCTGGGTCTGTCGCAACTGGCCGGTCCCGTTACAAACCGGACACACCGCGGGCTTTGAACCGGCGCCGGAACCGCTTCCCCCGCACGTGGCGCACAACTCGCTCCGGGGAATTTCTATCTGCGCTTCCTTGCCCGTTGCGGCCTCCTCCATCTCAATAATGAGGTCGTACTGGATGTCGGCCCCGCGCCTGGGCCTTTTCGCGCGCCCCTTGCCGCTATAGCCGGCGCCGAAGAAACCCTCGAAGATGTCCCCGAGGTCAAAATCACCGAAAATGTCCGAAAAGTCCGTGTACGCGCCCCGGCCGAATCCCTCCAGGCCCGCGACGCCCTCGTGACCGAACTTATCGTACTGGGCCCGTTTCTTGGGGTCCCGGAGAATCTCATAGGCCTCGGTACCTTCCTTGAACTTCTCCTCGGCCTCGGCGTTTCCTTTATTCTTGTCGGGGTGATATTTAAGGGCGAGCTTCCTGTAAGCCTGCTTTATCTCGTCCTCGGAGGAGTTTTTCTGCACGCCCAGAATTTCGTAATAATCTCGTTTCGTACTCACACAGTCCTCTTACCATAAACCGGCATGGCTTTCAGTCTCTTCCAACCGCCGGAGGCGGGTGTGAGTCCACCCGCCTCCATAAGCGATTACACGTTATTTCTTATCGTCATCCACGACTTCATAGTCCGCGTCAACAACATTATCCTCTGTCTTTCCTTCAGCGTTTCCGGCTTCCTGGCGCGCCGATGAGTCGGCTCCCGCTCCCTGCTTGGGGCCGCCCTCAGTCTGCTGCTGCGCGGTATCGCGATATATCCGCTCGGCGAACTTGTGCGAGGCCTGTTCCAGTTTGGATTTTGCCGCGCGAATCGCGCCCGCGTCGCTGCCTTCCATGGCCTTGCGGAGATTTGCAATCTCGGACTCTATGGCCTGCTTCTCGGAATCCTCTATCTTTCCCTCGTTGTCCTTGACGAGCTTTTCGAGAGAGTAGATGAGCGAATCCGCCTCGTTTTTCGCCTCGATGGTGTCCCTAAGCCTCTTGTCCTCGTCGGCATGCACCTCCGCGTCCTTGACCATGCGCTTTATCTCTTCATCGTTAAGCCCGCTCGACGACTCGATGCGTATCTTCTGCTCCTTGCCGGTGCCGAGATCCTTCGCCGAAACGTGCACGATGCCGTTCGCGTCGATGTCGAAGGTCACCTCGATCTGCGGGATTCCCCGCGGCGCGGGAGGAATGCCCACCAGGTCAAAACGTCCGAGCGTCCTGTTCTGAGACGCCAGTTCGCGCTCGCCCTGCAGAACGTGTATTGACACCGCCGGCTGGTTGTCCGCCGCGGTAGAGAAAATCTGGCTCTTGCGCGTCGGAATGGTCGTATTCCGCTCTATAAGCTTGGTCATTACTCCGCCGAGGGTCTCGATTCCCAGCGAAAGCGGGGTTACGTCGAGCAACAGGACATCGTGTACGTCGCCGGCGAGAACACCGCCCTGAATGGCGGCGCCGATGGCGACCACCTCGTCCGGGTTCACTCCCTTGTGAGGTTCCTTGTCGAAAATGCGTTTGACCAGTTCCTGTACGGCCGGGATACGGGTCGAACCGCCCACGAGGATGACCTCGTCGATATCTCCCGGGGTGAGTCCCGCGTCCTCGAGCGCCCGCACGCACGGCTCCTTGGTCGACTCGACGAGGTCCTCTACGAGCTGCTCGAACTTGGCCCTTGTGAGGGTCATGATAAGGTGCTTGGGGCCGTTCTGGTCGGCGGTGAGGAACGGGATGTTGATCTCCGTCTGCGCCTTGCTCGAGAGTTCGATCTTCGCCTTCTCGGCCCCTTCTTTAAGGCGCTGGAGTGCCATCTTATCACCCGTCACGTCGATTCCCGTCTGCTTCTTGAATTCGGCTATAAGCCAGTTCATGATACGCTGGTCGAGGTCGTCCCCGCCCAGATGGGTGTTCCCATTGGTGGACTTCACCTCAAAAACGCCGTCGCCGAGCTCGAGAATCGAGATATCGAAAGTGCCGCCGCCGAGGTCGTAGACGGCTATCTTTTCGTTTTTCTTCTTCTTGTCGAGACCGTAGGCAAGCGCCGCGGCCGTCGGCTCGTTGATGATGCGCTCGACATGAAGTCCGGCGATCTTCCCGGCGTCCTTGGTGGCCTGTCGCTGCGCATCGTTAAAATAGGCGGGCACCGTAATAACCGCCTGGGTCACCGGTTCGCCCAAAAAATCTTCGGCAGTCTGCTTCATCTTCTGGAGGACACGCGCCGATATCTCCTGCGGTGTAAACTCACCGGCCATGGTCTTTACCTTGAGACCGCTCTTGCCATCATCGAGCACGGTGTACGACACCATCTTGATCTCGTTCTGTATCTCCGAATAATTGCGGCCCATGAAACGCTTTATCGAACGTATCGTGTTTTCAGGGTTGGTGATGATCTGGTTCTTCGCCACCTGCCCCACCAGCCGCTCACCCTTGTCGGTAAAAGCCACCATCGACGGGGTCGTGCGCTGACCCTCGGAGTTCTGGATCACCACCGGCTCGCCGCCCATCATTACCGAAACGCACGAGTTTGTCGTTCCCAGATCGATTCCTATTATTTTCCCCATTGTCATGCTCCTTATTGCGTTATTAAGTTATTTCCATTTAGCCTTTCGCATAATACAAAGGCCGAACTGGATTTTCATTCTTCAATTCATGGATTCGTTGGTCTGCGATCCATTCTGCAAACCACAGCCTTCGCATCCATCCTTCCCCGCACGGCGCTCCGGACGACTCACCCTCACCTTTGCCGCGCGAACTACTGACTCGCCCATCTTAAAGCCTTTCCGATAGACCCTGGTGATGGTGTCGCGTTCGACTTCCGCGCTCTCATCTATCTCAACCGCCTCATTGAAGGCGGGATCGAACTCCCTGTTGAGTGATTCAATCTCCTCGATTCCATACTTCTTCAACACTTCCTCAACCTGCTTCGAGATCATCGAGATCCCCTCCAGGAAGGAGGCCCGCGCCTCGGCGACGGTGCAGTTCTCGCTTACCGCGCCCGCGGCCTCAACGGCGCGAAGGAGATCGTCGTTAATGTTGATGATGTCCCGGGACATATCACGTATGGCGAGGTTCCTGTACTCGTCCTGCGATTTCACCACGCGCTTCTTGTAATTCTCGAAGTCCGCCTGCCGCCTTGTTAATATGTCCTTCAGCGCAGCTATCTCTTCGTTTTTCTTCACTATCTCCTCATCTTTCTTTCTGATCACTTCGGCCAGATCTTCCGGGCCAAGGCGGATCATTTCGTCTTCCGCGTTTACTGTCCCGGGAGGGCCTTCCACTCCCTTGAGATGTCCGTTCATTTCGTCTTCGCCGCCCGAACCGCCCTCCTGCGGCCGCGATGCGTCAGCAGCCTGCTGAGTTTCCCGTCTCTTCCCGTCGGTTTCTCTGGCGTCGTTTTTTGAGTCCCGTATCATCCTCTCTCCTCCCCGCAATGCTCTCCAATCAGCAACAACGAGACTGATTTCATTTCGACATTTTCGTTAAAAATTCAGAAAATATCTTTCCAGTATAATCCACGAGCGGGACCACCTTTTTATAATCCATCCTGGTTGGACCGATAATGCCGACGACGCCCACCCGCTTGTTTCCAATTTTATACGATGATGTCACTATACTGCAGCCGGACACCTCGACCTCGGTTATCTCCTCGCCGATAAGCGTTTGCACGCCATCACGCTCCATGGTCTTCTCGATGATCCCCCGAAGCACCTTCTTTTCCTCGATAAGGCGCAATAGTCCCTTTAGACGGTCGGCCTCTATCATCTCGGGAATGTGGAGAAGGTTCTGCACCCCGTCTATATAGAGATCGGGGTCGTTACTTTCCGACAGTGCGAGCTCCGCTATATCCAGCGCCATTGCCCTGTTTATTTCCGTCCCCTTCACCTCGCGCAGCGACTCGAACATGTCCTTTTTGATCTCGAAGAGCGAATAGCCGCCCAGCTCGCCGGTAAGGAACTTGCTGAACCTGTACAGTTCGTCTTGTGTGATGTTGGTCGATACCACCACCTTTTTGTTGATTACGATACCGTTTCGCGTTACCAGGATCGCCAGTATCTCGTTGTTGTCCAGGAGGACGAGCTCGATGTGCTTGAGCACCGTAAAATCAGGTCGCGGCGTAAGGACCACACCTGCATACTGGGACGCCAGCGACATGGTTTTTGTGAGCGAACTGAATATTTTATCAAGCTGCATCTCGCGCTTGATCATCTCATCCCGAACGCTCACCTTTTCATTCATCACGAACTCGTAGGTGTCCAGAAGGGAATCGACGTAGTAACGATAGCCTTTGTCGGTCGGCACCCGCCCTGCCGACGCATGGGGCTGCATGAGGTATCCCATCATTTCGAGGTCGTACATCACGTTCCTCATGGTCGCCGGCGACAGGGTGAAGGAATACTTATGCACGAACGACCTCGAGCCAACCGGTTTACCGGTGGTGATATATTCATAAACAATGGCGCCGAGAATCGCCGCCTCTCGTTCGTTCAAAGACTTGTCTATTCTTTCTTCGGTATCCATCAAGTTACCGTTATTAGCACTCTATGCGATTGAGTGCTAATAACGTACATAAAATAATCCACGACGTCAAGTCAAAAAAAATGAAAATGCGAAAGAGAGGGTGCTGGAGGACTACTTTTTACCGCTTTTTTTCTCTTTTTCTTTTTCTTTTTCTTTCTCATCGGCCTCAAGCCGCGCCCGCATTGCGTCAATCGCCGTTTTGAGCCTGGAAGCCTCATCGGACTCACCGAAGAGAATGTGTATGCGCCTGAGGACCGACAGGAATTCGATCGATTTCAACATGTCCCCGGGGACCTTGGTTGACTGTTCATATTTGGTGCGGTACTGCTGGGCCGCGTCGCGCAGGCTCAGCTTGCACAGCGTCATTAATTGCTGGCGCTCCCGGTAAAACTCGGTGCGGGGATCCCGGTATTTCTGCACTTCCGAAAAATTTATGCCGTTCTTGGTCACCGCCGCGACCCGTCCCTGCAGGTCGACGAAGGACCATTTCCACTTGGATGTTTCACCGATCCTGTCTATAAGCGTTGAGAGAACGTAATTGATGCGCTGAATGATTTTCAGCATCTGCTGCGGATTAATGCGGTCGATCGCCGCAAGGTATTCCTCGTTCTCTTTGAGGGAGCGGTCCACCTGGTCGCCGACCAGTTCCTCCATCTTCTGTAAAACGGCGAAAAATTCCTTGCGGGCGTTTTTTAACGCCGCCTCGTTCTTGATTTTCAGAATCTCGAACGATGCGTCGTTCATGTTGAGATCCAACATGATAATCTTCAAAAGCTCGATCACGGTTTCCACCGCGAGGTAGCCTTTGATCCGGGGCATTTCCTTCCTTTTCTTTTCGAGCTCGGTGATCCGTTTATACGATGCGTCTTTCTGTGTTTTGAAGTCTTTGGTGTAATCGTTATAAACGGATTTTTCCGCCTTGGTTATGGCCATTCCACTACCCTACGCATAAGCATCAATAACGGCGCCTCTGCCCTCAACCCGCGTCTCTGTCCGCTCCTCCCGCCGTTCCTCGACGGGTTCCGAAGCGACGGGCGTTTCGCTGCGCGCCGAAAAGCCGCGCGGAATTATGTCCGGACCGGTAATAGCCTGAGCCTCCATGACTCCCTCCCGCACATTTCAGTCGGGTTTATAGTACTACACTTCGACATTTTACACAAGTAAAAGTTGCTATTTTTCACCCTCGTCAAGACAGCGATCCGCCGTCGACCACGAGCACCTGGCCCGTAATGAATGCCGCTTTGTCCGAACACAAAAAGAGCACCGGATGGATCACGTCGTCCACCTCCGCTATTCTGCCCATGGGTATCCCTTTTTCTATCTGCGATCGCAGGGCGTCGTTTGACCAGAAGGGCCTGCTGAAATCGGTCTTCACCATGCAGGGCGCGACCGCGTTTACCTGAATGTTAAACTGCGCCAGTTCGAACGCCAGCACCCTGGTGAGCATATCGATTCCGGCCTTGGCGATGCCGTATATGCCCATTGCGGGCGCGGCCTTTCTTCCGGCGATCGACGATATGCTAATAATGCGCCCGTGCTTCTGTTCGCGCATAATCATAGCCGCCTTTCTGGAGCACAGGAAGGTACCGGTAAGGTTAGACTCTATTATTTTAGTCCAGGTCGCCGGTTCCGTATCGATAACTGAAGCGGTAAGCAGGTTCATCCCTACGTTATTTACGAGTACATCCACCCGACCGAAGGTATTGACGGCAGACTCGAAAAGCGTGTTGACGTCCTCTTCCTTCGCTATATGCGCGGGCAGTGCGAGTACCCTGTCGCCTCCGTTGATCGCGGCCACGGCCGCGTCCAGGCCCTCCTTCTTGCGTCCGCAGATTACAACCTTCGCCTTCTGGGCCGCAAGCGCCTTCGCGAGCTCCAGGCCTATCCCGCGGCTGCCGCCGGTAACGACCACGACCTTGTCCTCAAGTCCATACCATACCGTACTCATTGGCAATCTCCATAAATATTCAAAGTTTTATCGGGCCGTCGTGCGAGCGGTATAACGATTTGCCGCACACTGCGCGATCGCCTCTGTTATGCTGTTTTTCGCGGCGGATACGACATTTAAGTTCTTTACGCCCCCGCGTTATCGCCCCCTGGGTTCGGGAGCGATACGCGGTATCGTTTTAATTATCTCGCTGCTTTTTTCACGCACCAACTCCACGCGTTCCCACAGGTGCTTCAGCGTCTCGCCTCCGTTCCATGGAAGTTTCTCTCCCGTGTACGAAAGATATCCCGCATAAAGGAGCAGGAGCAGCAGCACGATGGCCGCCAGCTTTATTATGCCCTTTATGATATAGTAGATGATGAACAGCACAATCGCCGCCGCGGCGACCGCCATCACCGTATTAATAAACTGCGCAGTCAGCATACGCCGCATCTCCCAACGGGCCTGACGCGGCAAACGGTCGTCAACCGAGCGCATGGTGAGTATTTCAATCCGTTCAACATTATTTTACAACCGGATTTTTTCGGCGTCGCCGGTAAGGCAGCCTATTTTCATCATGAAATGCGACATGCCGACGGGGATGCCCGCCAGTTTAGTTTCGATAAATTCGGCGATGATATTTCCCGGCCCGCCCGTTTCGTAATACGCGTAGCGCGTCACCGCACCGCCGCGGCTGCGTATCTCTCCGCTCTGGATCGGTTCTATGCCCGTTTTTCGGAGCACGTCGAGTTTTTTATCCAGGTTTGAAACGAAAAAGCCCACATGATGTAGTCCTTCGCCCCTGGCGGCAAGCTGTTCGGCATAAATGCCTCCCGACCCGGCGCGGCTTTCAATGAGCTCCACCTGGACGCTGCCCATATACGCGAGGTAAATTTCCACGTCTATGATGGTCTTTTCCCCGCGTACTGTCACTTCGAGCGGGCCGATGCTGTTCGCCCTGTACCATTGACGAATGCCGAGCGTTTCGGCATAGCGGCTCATCGCTTTGGCCGCGTCGTGTACGACTATACCGAGCTGGTTTACTTTCCCGCGGCAGACCATTCCGCCGCCAACGTTTTTTGCAGTGTCAGTTTCCATTGGCGCTCTCCACGATAAGGTGCTTCGATCATGCATTGTTTTCAACGAATGTCAATCCAATTATATCCCATGTTGCCGCTCGGTTTTTAACCCTGAGCCCGCCTCCCCATCTTTTTAATAAATTCACACATGATGACAAGACACGCCTGTACCGCGTCGGCGGCGCCGACTGCCGGGGGGATACCCCCCGAACAATCATCGCGTTCGATTGTTATTGTTTGACAAGAAGAAATCACTATGATCCACTGCATTCGGCCGTTTAACTCATGCCTTCCCTCAATTAGGCGAGGTGAACAGAATGGGAGCCTTCGTAAAAAAACATCTTAGCATTTTTTCCCTGCTCGTCGCGGCATCATTCGTTCTTGCTACGTTAGACACGGCATCGCCCGGCGAAAAGGCCGGCAATGCCAGACTGCCATCCCTGCTTAAAAAAGGCTACATCGGCGAGCTGACCTGGTGGGAAGGAAAAAACATCGGGGAATATTCCCGCAACTGGAGCACGTCACACCTTAAAGCGACCGGCACAGGCCCCGCAAAGCCTGTCCCGACCGCAGATCAGGACCCCGATGATGTTGAAAGGGAATACTATAGGGATTTGGAAAATTGGGAGTGCATGTACAGCGCCTGGAGCGCCATGGACGGTAATTACAAAACAGCATGGTGCGAGGGGAAGCAGGACGAGGGGATCGGGGAAATCCTGATCGTAAAGGCGGACACGAGAAAGCCCGTGCAAATATGGAACGGACTGGGCGCGAGCGACAGCCTGTATAAGGCCAACAACCGTGCCCAGAAAATCCGGGTATGGGCCTTACAGGCCGGAAAGGCACAAAAGGCGATCGGCCAGTACGATATAGGTATTGCTTACGAAGACATAACCGTGGTGGGCTCCCATGAAATCACCTTGAAGGACCTGAACGGCTGGCAACCACTCCCCCTTCCGGCCCGCAGAAGGCCGGCCTTCCAGTCCGTTATCGAAAACGGGCAACCTGCTTTAAAATATGAAGGCAGCACGTTTCTTGCCATTGAGATTCTGTCCGTGTACAAGGGGACAAAGTATAACTATACCTGTATTTCGGAAATAAACGCAGACAAGGGCAAATAGGGCGGATATTCCATCGGCCCGCCCCATTGCGACAGGAGACACCGGATACCCGGCGGCGTTATCGGGATTTAATATTTGCTCAGGCGAGCGGTTTGCGTTATCATGATTCCAGTGATGACCATCAAACAGCGGACCCATCAGTCCGCGGAGGAAGGGTTGTCGTGTACGATGACAGTACGGTAGTCGTCGATTATCGTTCCGCACGGTTCCAGCGGATAAAAAGCGGGCTTCTTGCCGAGCCCATGCATCTGTGCCCCGAGCGGGCATATCTTATCACCGATTATTTTAAAAAGCACGATTCGCCCGCCGAGGCTATGATAGTCCGCAAGGCGAAAGCGTTCCGGTACCTCATGCGGTCCAAGTCGGCGATCATCTTCCCCGACGAGCTGATAGCGGGAAACATGGGGACCCGCAGAAAATCCGCCATAATCCAGCCGGAGCTCTCGGGCGTTATTTCGATGATCACAGACCTCGCTCGCATCGAGAAAAGAAGCACCAACCCCATGCGGATATCCCGGCGCGACCGTCTTAAACTATTTACCCGTGTGGTTCCGTACTGGAGCTTCCGCAACCTGGTGTTCCGCGCTTTCTACCCGCGTTTTGGCCGTTTCCTGCGCTACGCGGCCGAACAGCTCAACGCGACGTATTACCTGATAAACGAGGCCGGTGGCATAGGGCATTTCCTTCCGAACTATGAGCGAATTCTAAAGACAGGTATCAGAGGATATCTCGAGGAACTCGGGAAAGGCGGAACTGACTTTCATCGCGCGGCGATAATCGCGTGCGATGGGATCGTTGCCTTCGCGGGTAAACTCGCGGCGGAAGCCGGGCGCCTTGCCGAAACCGAATGCGACGCGGAGCGCCGGGCCGAACTGAAGGAGATCGGGCGTATATGCGCGAAGGTCCCGCTCGAGCCCGCCGGAACATTCCACGAGGCGCTCCAGTCCCTCTGGCTGGCCCACATGGGCGTCTGCCTCGAAAGCATCAACTCGGCGATTTCATTCGGCAGGATGGACCAGTATCTCTATCCCTATTACCGCGACGACCTTGAAGCGGGAAGGATCACCCCGGAGCGTGCGCGCGAACTGCTCCTGTGCTTTTCGGCCAAGACGACGGAACACGTCTTTCTTCTCTCCGAGCGCACCAGCGAATATCACGGTGGATATCTCGTGGTGCAGGCGGCGATTGTCGGCGGGGTTGATAAAAACGGGAATGACGCGGTCAACGATCTCACATACCTCTTTCTTGACGTGATGGAGGAATCGGGGCTCCGCGACCCTAATTACCAGGCGCGCATCCATCCGAAAGCCCCCGAGCGCTACGTCCGACGAACCATGGACGTGGCAAGAAAGGGAAACGGCGTTCCGGCCCTCTTTAACGATGAAGCGTCGATATCGGCGCTGCTGCGCCATGGTTATCCGCTGAATGAAGCGCGTAATTACGGCGTGGTCGGCTGCGTGGAGCTGGCCCTTCCGGGAAAGAGTTTCTTTTCAACCGATGCCGCGCTTTTCAATCTGCCGGTTTGCCTCGAGCTCGCGCTCAACCGTGGAAGGCGTCTGCGCGGAGGCGCCCGCGTCGGCGCGAAGACGCCGGCCCCTGAAAGCCTCGCCGGTATCGAAGACGTAATCGGCGCGTTCCGGTTACAGGTGTCCCATATGGTTGAACGGTTTATCACCGATATTCAGGTCATCGAACGCGGCAACCGCGATCATCACCCCACCCCGTTTTCTTCAATGCTGGTTGACGGCTGCATCGAGTCCGGCAGTGACACGACCGCCGGCGGGGCGCTGTATAATTCCAGCGGCATCCAGGGAGTGGGCGTCGCGGATACCGCGGACTCCCTGGCGGCGCTGGATTACGTCGTATATCGCAAACGCCGCTATGCGCTGACGCAGATTATCCGCGCCATGCGGACAAACTTCGCTTCGGATCCCGTTATGCGGGCCGAGCTGCTTAACGCGCCCAAATACGGAAACGACCTCGAACTTCCCGACGGGTACGCAGCCATGGTGGTACAGATTTTTCACACGGCTCTCGCGCAATACCGGAATACCCGCGGCGGCCCGTACGTGCCCGGTTTTTATTCATCGACATCGCACGTGGGGTTCGGACGTCGTACCGGCGCGCTGCCCGGGGGCCGGCCGGCCGGAGCGCCTTTTGCCGCAAGCCTCGATCCGGCCCATGGGCGGGACCGCCTCGGCCCCACCGCACTGCTCAATTCCGCATCGAAGGTCGATTCCGACCTCGCGCCAAACGGGTACGCCCTCAATCTGCGCTTCGATCCCAATACCGTCGCCGGGGACAGGGGATTGAGCCTTCTTACGGCCCTGATGAAGGGATTCTTCATTTCCGGGGGGATGGAGATGCAATTCAATATACTGGACCCCGAAACACTGGAGGAAGCCCGTCGCAATCCCGGCTCCCACCCTGGGCTGGTGGTGCGGGTGGCGGGATATTGCGCATATTTTGACGATTTGCCCGACTCGGCGAAGGGCGAGATCATCGCACGAACACGGCTTGTATTATAAGATTACAGCGCTTTCATCGCCCCGGCGATGGTAAATGAATTCCTGAGCCTTTTGATGAAAGAATCGACGCTTATCCTGAAAGACGCCGCGTGGCGGATAGTTCGGGGAAACCCCGCACTAAGTGGTGGCGCTTTTAATTCGGGAGAATTCCCGGCTCCAGACGCGAAGTGCGGCCGTCATCAAGTCGATAAACATGCCGAAGCCGATCGCATTTGCCGCGCTGATGAATTCACATCAGCCCCCTGTACGCCCCGCCGTCGATGAGGATGGTCTCGCCGGTGATATACCCCGCCCTCTCTGACGAAAGGAACGCGACAAGCGCGCCGAATTCCTCCGGGGAGCCGATGCGCCCCGCCGGGATTCCCGCCGTGATCTCGCGCTCGGCCGCGTCATACGCCATCCCATCCTTCAAACTTTTATTTTTTATAAGGCTTTCGACCCGGTCGGTCATGATATAGCCGGGCGCGACGGTGTTGCAGGTTATATTGAAAGGGGCGAGTTCGCCCGCCAGCGTCTTCATAAAGGCCACCACGCCCACGCGCGCCACGTTTGAAAGCGCGAGGTTCGGAACGGGCTGTTTCACCGTGATGGATGTGGAGGCGATGATACGGCCCCACTCCTGTAGCCTGATGGCCGGAAGGAAGGCATGCACCAGGCCGATCACGCTGAGCAGGTTGAGGCCTATGGCCTTTTCAAAATCGGCCGGGGCGAAATCCGCTATAGTCCCCGGCGGCGGGCCGCCTGCGTTGGCGAAGAGTATATGCACCGCACCGAAACGCTCCCGCACCTCCGCGGCGAAAGCAGCGATTCGGGCCCGGTCCTCGACGTCGCAGGGGGCGGAAAAGGTCTCGACCCCGTATTTTTTGCGCAGTTCATCGGCGGTTGCACCGACGGCTTCGGCGTTTCGGGAGCAGAGCGCGAGCTTCGCGCCTTCGGCCGCCAGCGCCCCGGCCACGGCGCGGCCGAGCCCCCTGCTCGATGCCGTTACGACCGCCACTTTGCCCTTCAGTCCAAGGTCCATACCGATACCTCCAGCAAGATTAAAACGTAAAGGAATGGGACGGCGTTGTCAAGTCCGCGATAATGACTATTCAATCTCCTCGAGACCGCTGTCCGTCCTGCGAAACTGTCGCAGGCGCGTAAGTCGTATTCGATGAAGCCCTTCCATTGGCATCTCCGCGAGCGCCATGACGGCCCTGTCGATACGAAGCGAATGCTCGTCGCCCGCCGGAAGAACCAGTGTTACGTTTGCGCCGTCGATACGGGCATCGAGGATCGCCTCGCCGAACTCGATCGTCGAGTGGCCCTTCTTGGTCTCCTTTTGAAAGGGGATGCGCGCTTCGATACCGCGTTTCATCGTTTCAACAATTTCCGTATCGTCAGTTTCGACCGAATACTCCATGGCGCGGGTTATGGCCATCAGCGATTCCTTTGTTGCGATAAGGCGGGCCGACTCGACTCGTACCCCCCGGGGGAGGCGGTCGTTCATCCTTCCCGGTAATTCCACGATATCAACATCATCATACAGATCGACGTCAAGCATCTCGCAGGCGCTTTCGATGCCGAGCGGCAGGGGATAGCCCGCCGCGATGCGCTCCCGCTTGTTGAATCCCTGCGAGAAGGAAACGGGAATTCCGGCCATGCGCAGAGAGCGCTTTACGATCTCGATAAAATCGATGTGCGGAATGTAGCGTGCGAAACCGTTCTTTGACAGGCGAAGCCGCACCCGCAGCACAACCGCGTATTTCCGTTCGAACGCGTCGACCGAACGGTCATCGACGGTCAGGACGCCCGCGGGGCGCGGGAATTTTTTCTTTAATACCGACGTATCCGCGGGCGCCTTGCGCTGGAGCCCAACGAGACGCTCGAAGCCCGTTTCGACCGCGCTCCACGGAAAGACCTCGTCTTCGCGGCGAGAATCCAACAGGGACCTCCATCCCGGTAAATCCTCGTTCAGCCGTTTCTCCCATGTCCCGTAATTGAAATGCTCGCTCCACGAATCGAGCCGCGCGCCGTCGCGGTATGCACCGAGTATGACCGTAGCGAGGCGCTCATCGCCGCGGGCGAGCACACCTTCCAGGACCGACGATTCAACATTATGGTTCTTTATCGTTACCGATCGCGGCACTCCCCGCTTGAGGCGACGGACGATATCGTAAAAATACGCCGCGTCCATCTGTCGCGCCCACTGAAAAGGAGTCAGCGGCTTGGGCACGAAGGGCGAGACGGTGACATTGATCTCCTTTTTGCCTTTCGAGAGCGATGCGATCCTTTTAAGCAGGGCGATCATCGCCTCGGCCTCGTCGACACTTTCGCAGCCTGGGAGCCCTATCATGAAATAGAGCTTCAGCGTCCGCCAGCCGCGCTCGAATACGTGCGCCACGATCGAAAGCAGATCGTCGGTGGATATCCTCTTGTTGGCCAAAGCGCGTATCTCCTCCGAGGCCGACTCGACGGCGAAGGTAAGCGAGGCTTTTCTCAGCGAGGAGATTCTCTCGATTATCGGGAGGGTGCCCATGTCCACGCGAAGCGACGGAAGCGAGATCGAGACTCCGCGCTCATTGAGGCGCGGAAGGATGTCGTTTAAGAGCTCGGCCAGGTGCCGGTAATCGCCGATGGAAAGCGACGCGAGGGTAAGCTCGTCGTATCCGGAGTTTTCGAGCACCGTCGTGATGCCGTCGGAAAGAAGTTGCGGCGAATACTCCCTACAGGGGAGGTCGTAATAGCCCGCATGGCAGAAGCGGCACATGTTCGAACAGCCCCGGCTGACCTCGACGATCGCCCTGTCCTGGGCCACGCGAATGTTCGGAACGATGGGCCGCAGCGGAAAGTGCGGCACCGGCGCCCGGTACGACCGTTTTCGAACGAGCTTCCCCTCGATCGCGGCAAGTCTGCCGTCTTTGCGGACGACGCGATGCAGCGACGGGACGTACACGCCCTCGATTTCTTCGAGTAGCGCGAGCTTTTCGTTTCGGCGGAGGTTTCGCCTTTTTGCCGCCAGCAGGCATTCGGCGATCTCCACTATGCCCTCCTCGCCGTCGCCCAGGAAAAATGCGTCGACGAAATCCCCCATCGGCGCCGGGTTGCAGGACGCCTCGCCCCCGGCAATCACGAGCGGCTGCGAACCGTCCCGTTCGCGTGCCATAAACGGAATCCCACCGAGATCCAGGACTTGAAGAACATTCGTATAAAGAAGATCGTGCGACAGATTAAATGCGAGCATATCGAGCTCGCCAAGCGGGGTGCGGCTTTCGAGCGTGAAAAGCGGAAGGCCGAGTTCGCGCAGGCGCTTTTCAAAGCCCGTATCGACCGAAAAGACTCGTTCGCATGCCACGCCCTCGATCGAATTGGCGATATCGTACAGTATGCGTATCCCGTGGTTCGACATCCCTACCTCGTAGAGGTCGGGATAGCAGACGGCCATCCGGAGGTCCGCGCCGGATTTTATCACCTGGTTGTATTCGCCGCCGGTATATCGGGCTGGCTTCTGCACCGCGGCGACGAGTTCGGTTATGACTGAATCCTTAATTGCCGGCACGGATCGCCTCCTGAATGCGCGCGGTCAAAATCGTGTATTCCGCAACGGACATGTTTTCCCCCCGTATCCTCTCATCCATTCCCATTTCACCTAAAACACCGAGCACCACTTTACGGTCCAGATCGATATGAGGTGAGTCCGCCAGCGCCTTCGACAGCGTTTTCCTGCGGCCCCAGAACGCCGATTTCACCAGCAGGTGGAACAATGCAAGCCCCTCTTCGTCGAGACCGACGTCGTCCCTCATCGCAAGCTCTATAAATACCGAAACGACATCCGGTCGTGGATAAAAGCACTCCGGCCGTATGCCAAACAGCGACCTTGCCCGGTAATATATCCCGAGTGCGACCGAGAGCGCTCCGTACTGCGCTGTTCCCGGAGCCGCCACGATCCGCCCGGCCATCTCCTTCTGCAGCATGACATATACCGACGGTATGCGGTATTCCGTCGCAAGTTTAAAGAGGACTTCCGAGGAACAATAGTATGGAAGGTTCGATACGGCCTTCGTAAAAACGCCGGAAGGAGCGATCTTAATAAAATCGCCATGGATAAGCCGCAACTTCCCGTTTCCTGAAAAACGGTCCGAAAGATATCGCACAAAGCCGGCGTCGATCTCCACCGCCGTCACCGAGCCGGCACGTTCAAGCAAGCCTCCGGTGAGCGCGCCAAGCCCCGGGCCTATCTCGAGGACGGTATCGGTCACCGCAACGCCGGCCGCGCCGAGGATCTTTCCAACAGTGCCGGTGTCGCACAGAAAATTCTGCCCGAGCTTCTTATTAGGTGAAAGCCCCAGCGCCCGGGCCGTTTCTATTATTTCACTTCTGTTCATTCGATGCGTCCATATCCCCTCGATCCGGTTCGTGGGACGGTGGCTCAGAAGATTATTTTACACCGCCGCAACAAAGTAAATATATTTACTCAAACCATAGCCTGAACCGATTGGCCCAGAAGCGCAGGATATTGTCAACCACTCTCGCCAAAGTCCATTTCCGTTTCGGCCGTGTAAAATTCCCGCCCCAATGGCCTTCCGGGTCGCGCCGACTGTTGACCGCCCGCCTGGAAGAGGTTGGATGAGTATCAGGATATTCTTTGATAAGAATGAGCGCATACGGGATGCTTGCGACCGTACGTTTATATGGGCAATTTATATTAAATCAATGTTAAATAAGTCTTTTAAATCGGGTTTTAAGGCTGTACTTGTTTGACAAATTTGTACCGGGGAATTTAGCTAACGCAGATAACCATTCTTCGGAGGAACCATGAGACGCTTTGAGAAGATCATCGCAGCCGATAGAAGCTATGTCGCGGAAAGAGAGAAAAACGTTCCGGTTTCCCAGTATTTTGGAGAAGACACATTCAGCTCCGGGACCATGCAGGAAAAGCTCCCCGCGACCGTTTTTCAGCGGCTTCAGGATACCACTTTAAGGGGAAAAAAGCTCGACCTTGAAACGGCAAACGCCGTGGCGCACGCCATGAAGGAATGGGCCATCGGAAAAGGAGCCACCCATTACTGTCACTGGTTTCAGCCGATGACCGGATCGACCGCGGAAAAACACGACGCATTCATCGAGTTTACCGACGAAGGGGCGCCCATAGAACGTTTTTCGGGCAAGCAGCTTGTTCAGGGGGAGCCGGACGCATCGAGCTTCCCGAGCGGCGGCATCCGGTCAACCTTCGAGGCGCGCGGCTATACCGCGTGGGACATCTCGAGCCCCGCGTTCATACTGAAAAGGGGCATAGGCACCGCCCTGTGCATTCCCTCCGTATTCATTTCGTATTCCGGTGAGGCGCTCGATAAAAAAACGCCGCTTTTGCGCTCCATCGAAGCGATAAATACCAGCGCGCTCAACCTGGTTAAAGTGCTCGGCAACAGAAAGGTCCGTAAAATCTACGCCACGCTGGGCCCCGAACAGGAGTACTTCCTTATCGACCAGGACTATTTCTACAAGCGCCAGGACCTTCTCCTTTCGGGCAGGACTTTGCTCGGCGCCGCCCCCCCGAAGGGACAGGAACTCGAAGACCATTATTTCGGGAGCATCAAGGAGCGCGTATTCTCGTTCATGCACGACGTGGAAGAGGAGCTCTACAAGCTCGGAATCCCGGCCAAAACGCGCCACAACGAGGTGGCCCCCAGCCAGTATGAGCTCGCGCCCCTCTTCGAGGAGGCCAACCTCGCGGTCGATCACAACCAGATTCTTATGGAAACCATTCGTTCGGTCGCGTCCAAGCACAAGCTGGCGGCGCTCCTTCATGAAAAGCCGTTCGCCGGGATCAACGGTTCCGGCAAGCATCTCAACTGGTCGCTTGCCGATGACCAGGGGAACAACCTGCTCAATCCCGGCAAAACCCCCCAGGATAACATCCAGTTCCTGGTCTTCCTGGTCGCGACCATCCGCGCGGTCTACTACCACGCCGATATCCTCAGGGCATCCGTCGCCTCCTCCGGGAACGACCACCGGCTGGGAGCGAACGAGGCGCCGCCGGCGATCATGTCGGTCTTTCTCGGCGAACAACTCAGCGGCATACTCGAGGACATCGAAAAGGGCGTGGTGACCAACGGCACCAACGGAGTGATCATCGACATGGGGATATCGAAGCTGCCGCTGCTCTCCAGGGACAACACTGACCGTAACAGGACCTCTCCGTTCGCCTTCACCGGCAACAAGTTCGAGTTCCGCGCGGTCGGCTCCTCGCAGTCAATCTCGTTCGCGGCCACGGTTCTCAACACCATCGTGGCCGAAAGCCTCGACGTGCTCGCCGGAAAAATCGCCGCCAGGGGTGAGAACACCAGGCAGGCGACGCTCGATGTATTGAAAGACGAGATCAAGGCGGTTAAGAATGTGCTCTTTATGGGTGACAACTACTCGAAGGAGTGGGAGGCTGAGGCCAAACGCAGGGGGCTGCCCAATAAAAAGACCTCGTACGAGGCTCTTCCCGACCTTGCCACGAACAAGGCCGTCGCCCTCTTCGAGAAGTACAAGGTTCTCTCATCGGTCGAGCTCAAATCGCGGTATCACGTCCGCCTCGAACGATACATCAAGGAGATAGGCATCGAGGCCAGTACGCTCTGCAACATGGTAGAGAGCCAGGTACTGCCGGCGGCGATCCGTTACCAGAAGGAGCTCGCCTCGTCGATATCGCTCGCGGCCCAGGCGCTCGGAAACGCCGCGTCGCTCGAACCGCAGAAAACCGTGCTCTCGTCGCTTGTGGGGCTTATCGGTTCAACCCATTTGCTGGTGGCCGAACTGAAGAAGACCGTGGAAAGCGCCGAATCCCTCAGAAGCGAAGAGGAGAAAACGACCGCCTTCGGCTCGAAGGTTCGCTCGACGATGAACGCCATCCGTGCGAAGGTGGACGAGCTCGAGCTCATGGTCGATGACGAACTGTGGCCGTTGCCGCGCTTCTGGGAGATGCTGTTTATCAAGTGATTTCCGATAATCAAAGCGGTAAAAAAACGAAAAGCGCTCCATTCATGGGGCGCTTTTTTTTCGCGCAGCGAGTAGCATCAAAACCTGAGGTATTCCCGGTCCCTCCTGTTGATAAACTGGATATGCGAATGCCTGCCCTTTTCACGCGACTCTTCGAGGATGCGATAGCCCTCGCTTTTACACCTGTCGCAGGCCCCCAGCGGGACCTCGACACCGAGGCAGAGCGGGTTGACCGACGATATCGTCTCGATCTTTAAAACGCCGCCGCAGTCGTCGCAGACCATGATCGACTCGACCTGGTTTTCATGAATGCCGTCGGTGTCGTAGTAGATCGACTTTTTGCGCACGAAATAATTGCCCGGCATTGTGCGCATCACCAGATCGCGCGCGCGTCGGTGCCGGTCGAGTATTTCTCGGGAGAGCTTTTTTATGTACTGCGTTACCTCAGCCCCCTGGCGGATCGCCTCTTTGTCGAAGTCGGGTTCGCGCACGTAGGAATAATCCAACCCCGCCATGGCGAGTACTATTCCGAGGTTTACGTAGGGAAGCGCGCCCTGTATGGAATAGCCTCCCTCGAGCACCGCGATATCCGGCTTTAGCAGCTCGTTCAACCGGGCGTAACCCTGGGCGGAGAAGTGCATATTGGTGATCGGATCGGAATAATGGTTGTCCTGGCCCGCCGAGTTGATGACCAGATCGGGCTTAAATTCGTCGAGGATCGGCAGGATCACCTTCTCCAGAACGTACAGAAAGCCCTCGTCGGAGGTTTCGGGCGGCAGGGGGATGTTTACGGTCTTCCCGATGGCGTTGGGGCCTCCCTGTTCTTCGATAAAGCCGCTGCCCGGATACAGCGTCCTTCCGTCCTGGTGCACCGAAATAAACAGCGTATCGGGGTCGTGCCAGTAGACGTCCTGGGTGCCGTCGCCGTGATGGCAGTCGGTGTCGACGATGGCGATGCGCTTCCTCCCACAGTGTTCGCGGATGTGCTCGATCATAACGGCCTCGATGTTGATGTTGCAGAAGCCGCGGGAACCGTGCACCACCTTCATGGCATGGTGTCCGGGCGGGCGCACGAGCGCGAATGCACGGTCCTCGCGCTTTTCCATCACCAGCTTCGCCGCCTTGATGGCGCCTCCGGCCGAGACGAGGTGCGACTCGGTCAGGATACTTTTTACGTCGGGAAAGCAGAAATGCGTGCGTTCCACATCTTCTATCGTCGCGATATCCGGCTTGTATTCCTTGATTCCGGGGATGTCAAACACGCCCTCCTCCACCAGCTGGTCCTGCGTATACAAAAGGCGCTCCTGACGCTCGGGATGCGTCGGACTTATCGCCCAGTCGAAGGCCGGGAAGAAAATGAGACCCAGTTTGTTCTTCGCCTTCAGCATGATTGGCGCACCCCCTTTCCGTATTCCTCCAGTATGCCCGGCTTTACCTGACAGCGCACCCTGATGTTTTTTCCGGTGGTGAAATGCCCCTTCACCATGTTGAAGGAGGCCGCGTCGACCACCTCGGCCTGTACGCGCTCTCCGGGGGCGGTTTTGCCGAGATGTTCGATGAGGTATCGCCGAGCGTCTTCCCCCGCCTGTTCAAGTGAATACGAACCCGGAATTTCGCGCGATACGCTTATCTCGGGGATGATGAGCATGCCCTTCTCGGTATCGGCGAGGAGCTCGATACTCATGGTCGTTCGCGCAAGCGCGGCGCCGATCGCGTTTGCAACCGAATAATTGCGCGGCACCGTCACCCCGAGCGAAAAGACCGCGGCCAGGGCCTGACCGAAGGCCTCGGCCGGCCCCCCCACGGCATACATCCGTCCGGGCGTGATTTTTCTTCCCTCGAGCATTTCGTGTATGGTATACACCGGCCTTTGATTTATTTCATCGACAAGCGTATCGACCGCCGATTTGATGGCGGCAATGGCCCGCGATACGGCGGCTTCAGCAAGGGCGTCCGCCGGCATCCCCGACTTTTTCGCAAGCTCTGCAATCGCATTTTTCGACGATTCAACGTCCCCGTGTGTGACGCTCCCCCTGAAGTTGAAGGCGTCGATCAGGGTCGCAAAAACCCCGCCGTCGGCCACCGCCGGGCCCAGCCGCTCGGGACCCACATCGACGGCGCCGTTGTTCACCCTGAGGAGTGAGTCGCCGCCTATCCCTATCGAGCGCGTTCTCAGCGCCCGCACCAGCGTGGGTCTTCCGTTAAGCGCGATCCCATCCGGTTCGATGATCGGGGCCCCCGACGCGAATACGGCGATGTCGGTGGTCGTACCGCCGATGTCCATGACCACCGAATCGGTGGAGATATCGCAGAGCGCGAGTATCCCCATCACGCTTGCCGCCGGCCCCGAAAGAATGGTCTCAACCGGCAGTATGCGCGATACGGCCAGCGGCATGGTGCCGCCGTCAGCTTTAAGCACGTTTACGGAAGCGTTGACTCCGTATGCGGCCAGCGCTTTCTCCACGGCGTCGGCGAACCGGTTGTAGAGACGCCACACCGCTGAATTATAATAGGCCGTGGCTATGCGCCGTGGAAAGTTAAGGTGACCCGAAAGTGTGTGCCCCATGGTGATATAATCGGAATCGCCCGACAGCGAGTCCCTTATCGCGTTCTCGTGGGAGGGGTTGCGCGGTGAAAACTTCGAGACCGCGGCGAAAGACCTGATTCCGGATTTCCTGCACGCCGCGACCGCCTTTTCCAGCTGTCGCCGGTCGAGCTGAAGAATCTCGGTACCCCGGTGGTCAAGCGCGCCATCGACACGATGATAGTGCTCCCCGATTTTAAAAAGATTCGGTTCGATTCCGGGCCCCGCACTTACGACCATACCGACCTTTTCGGTCGTGCCTTCCACGATTGCGTTCGTCGAGAGCGTTGTGCTGAGGTTGATACGGTGGATATCGGCGGCGCCGACCTCGCGAAGCATAGCCGCTATTCCGTCGTTCACCGACTCGAAGAGGTTCTCATGGTTGGTTGCCACCTTGGCGGCCGCACGCACGCCACCGGCGTCGATAACGACCACGTCGGTATGGGTGCCTCCCACGTCAATACCAAGCAGCATGCAACACCTCACCGGTAGAAAGTGCCCGAGCATAGCTCAGGTACAGTCCTCTGTCAAGAATGATATGCCACCCCGAATGGGGCATTTTCATTGTTTACAAAATTCGAGAACTTTACCAGAATGAATCACAACAGGTTCAGTCATGCGTGAGAACCACAGACCATTGATAAAAACCATACCTCTGACACTTGCGACAGCGGCCGTTTTATTGGCCGCCACAGTGCATCTGCGCGCGAACGCCCCGGAGCCACCGCGCGCGGTCGGCGGCGTGATGGATCTGCGCTCGTATGACCTGGAGCGCATGAAACCCGTCAGACTGGACGGTGAATGGGAGTTCTACTGGCGGCAGATACTGGAGCCCGCCTACTTCCGAACCGGCAATCGCGGGGCCCCAGGTGAATTCTTCACCGTTCCCGGCGTCTGGAACAATCGTTCGGCCGGAGATACGATCATCGATGGAGACGGGTACGCCACCTTTCGCCTCACTATCCTGACCGACGGCCGCGAGGGCATACGCACTTTGAAGATACCGGTTATGGCAACTTCATATCGGTTATACGCCAACGGACTCCTTCTTGCCGTCAACGGAATCGTTTCAACATCCCCCGAGTCCACAAGAGCGGAGTACAATCCGAAAACCGCTTCGTTCGAACTCACCGGAAACATGATCGAGATGGTAATGCACATCTCCAACTTCAGCTCGGACAAGGGAGGCCCCTGGAACTCCATCCACCTGGGGACGGAAACCGAAATCATGATGCTCCGGGACCGCCGGCTTTTATACGAGTATGTTCTGCTGGGCGGGCTCATCGTGATGGGCCTCTATCACCTGGGTCTTTTTCTCCTGCGGCGTAACGAACGGTCCGCTCTCTATTTCGGGGTCTTCAGCCTGATCATCGCGCTCAGGCTGACACTTACGGGGGAGTTCATGCTCGTACGGTTCTTCCCCGGAATCGACTGGGAACTGGAGATGAAGATCGAATTTCTCACCATCTATGTGGGGCTGCCGGTATTCGCCGGATTCATCCGTTCGCTCTTTCCGTCCGAAATGCCCGGGATCGCGCGTTACATCTATTTCGCGATAGGTCTTTTATTCTCCATCCCCGTATTGATATTTCCATTGCGCGTTTACAGCCATTTCCTGACGCCGTTTCATATCGTGAGCCTGGCCGCGTTTGCCCACCTCCTCTTCACGGCATGGCGGGCCGTTCTCCGCAGGCGCGCTGACGCGATGCTCGTACTCGTCGGGCTGCTGATCCTGATGGGTACCGCGATCAACGACATCCTCGACGCCAATCTGGTCATACGAACGGGCTACATGCTGCCCACGGGACTTTTCATTTTCGTATTGCTGCAATCCTTCATACTCTCCCGACGGTCCACGGGCGCGTTCGCTGACGCGTTGATCCTGGCAGATCTTCGCCAGGAGCTCGAGGTCGCCCGTCGCATCCAGAAATCGATCCTGCCCGTGTCGCCGGCCGTCATGGACGGTATGGACATGCATATTTTCACCCTTCCTCCCGAGGGCATAAGCGGCGATTATTACGACTGGCACATTATCGACAGTCGGCGTATCGGCATACTGTCCGCCGACATAGTGGGACACGGCGTTTCCGCCGCCATGATCGCGTCCACGCTGAAGGTCCTCTTTTCGTTCGTCAGGGACAGGGCCGACTCACCGGCCACGCTGCTGCAGGCCATGAACGACATGCTGGTGGGCAGGAACATAAGTCAGTTCATTACGGCTTCGTACTCGTACATTGATCTCGATGCCCGGAAAATCGTGTACGCGAACGCGGGCCATCCACCTTTTTTCATCCTGCCCCGCGACGCCGCCGAACCGATCGTGGCCGATGCCGAAGGCCGGGCAATGGGCTGGACGAACGACATCCGCTGTGCACAGCACACCCTTCCGCTTCGACCGGGAGACAGGCTGGTTATTTACACCGACGGAATAACGGAATGCCGGAGCGCGCGGGGGGAGCTTTTCGGCGAGAAGCGTTTCGCCTCGTGCCTCCGCGAGTGGAGGGATCTGCCCGGGGGAGAACTCGCGAGACTGCTCGGGGTACGGCTTACGGCCTGGCGCAAACCCGCCATTGACTTCGAGGACGATATTACACTGCTGATTATCGGTCTCGATGGAAACGAATAGAGGGCCCGAAGGCCCCCTATATTCCAGGATCAGTCTCCCGCGTATTGTCCCGCCGCGCGGAGTTTAGCCTTTTCTTCCTCTTCAAGCGTATTGAACGCGATCTTGCCCACAAGTGTCTTGGGAAGATCGTTGCGGAACTCGACCTCGCGCGGACAGCTCCACTTGAGCAGGTGCTCGGCGCAGTGGTTGATGAGTTCGTTCGCGAGCTCTGTTGAGGCCCTGGACTTGTCTTTCAGCACGATAAACGCTTTAACGCGCGAAATCTGCGCTTTGTCGGGGACACCGATGACGCATGCCATGTCCACCGCCGGGTGCTGGCGCAGAATATCCTCCACCTGGCCAGGATAGACGTTGACACCTGAAGATTTTATCATGCGCTTGATACGCTGTTTGAAGTACATGAAGCCGTCCTCGTCCATGTTCGCCATGTCGCCGGTGTGCAGCCACACCCGGCCGTCGGAATGCTTTTTCAAAACGCTCGCCGTTTCCTCGGGCTGGTCGAGATACCCCAGCATCACCGCCGGGCCGTACAGGCATATCTCGCCCTCCTCTCCCGGGGCGCATTCCTCGTCGGTACCCATCTTTACGATCTTCGCGTCCATGTCAGGGAACGGCACCCCGATGCTTCCCTCGCGGTACTCGTTTATGGGCATGGCCCCGATCGCCGTAACGGCCTCGGTGAGGCCGTATCCCTCCAGGAGCTTCACGTTGCCGCCCTGCCGGCTGACTATCGCTTCGAATTCTTCTTTCACGACTCGGGGCAGCGTGTCCGCGCCGCTGAAACAGCCCTTGAGACATGAAAGGTCGGTCTTTTTGAATTTCTCGTTATTGGAAAGGGCCATGAAGAGCGTCGGCACGCCCACCACGAAGGATGGACGCTTGGATTTAATCAGTTTCGCGACCTCCTCCGGAGTGAAGGTGGGGACGAGGATGCTCTTGCCGCCGCCCATAAACGCCGCGTTCACGCAGACGCCCAGGCCGAAACCGTGGAAGATGGGCATAATCGCGAGTATCGAGCTGGTACGGTCCAGCCCGCCCCAATGCGCGACCATAAGGCCTTCGCTTATGAAGTTATAGTTGGAAAGCATGATCCCCTTGGGAACGCCGGTGGTCCCGCCGCTGTAAAGAACGACCGCCATCTCGTCCGGGCCCATTTCGGCCGGTTGTACCGACGGGTACGAGCCGTTCATCATTTCGTTCCACCATATCACGCGATCGTCCTTGGGCACCTTGGGAATCTTGCGCCCCTTGGTGAGGTTGAAGCCGATCTTCTTGACCAGGCCCAGGTAGTCGGGAATGCGCGCGAGGATGAGCTTCTTGCAGTCTGTCTTGTGCATGATCTGGTTGAAGTTGCCGTAGAACGCGTCGATGGTGAGCGCCATGACGCTCTTGCTTATATTGAGGTAAAATTCGATCTCCTTCGGCGGCGAGAGAGGATGAATCATGCTCGCCACGGCCCCGAGCTTGTTCACACCATAGAAGCAGATGATACCCTGCGGGCTGGTGGGCATCGAGATCGTGACGCGGTCTCCCTTTTTAAGCCCCATTGCCGCGAGCGCGTCCGCGCACCTGTCGATCTCCTCGGCGAAACGCCGGTAGGTCGACGTGTATCCCAGAAAATCGTAGGCTATCGTATCGGGGTATTTGTCCGCGGTGTCCATCACCGCCCGGTACATGCTTACCCTCGGATAATCGATCGATTCGGGAACATTGCCATAGAACTTGAGCCACGGTTTCTTCTCGTACATGGTGAGCACTCCTTTTATTGAATGGTTATGGCGCGTCCTGACGGTCGCGTCGATCGGTTGTTCATCCCTTTTTCTGTTTGATGATCTCCATGAACGCGTCGATGCGGGTTTCGATCTGGCTTTCGCTCCAGGCGCGTTCGTCGACCATGTCGGCCTCGATCATAAGACTGGGCAGGCCCGTATCGCGCTGCAGGGATTTCATGATGTCGTACTGGCCCAGCGAGTACGGCTTGCAGCTGCGGTTTGAATGCATAACGATCCCGTCCACGTCGTACTTTTTGATCATTTTCTTGATGATCTTGAGCATCTCGTCCACGCCGATATTGAGATAGATACGCGTGTAGCCTTCGACCATGGAGCCGAGGAAATCGTTCTCGTCGAGGTATTCGAGCGAGCCGCACCACGCGGAGGTGTAGGTATCGGCGACCAGGCACGCGTCGTACGAGGCGAACTTATCGGAGAGCCACTTGGTCTTGAACCATACCGGCAGGTTGTCCCACAGCAGGCGGTAGCGTTCGTTCGGGACGGCGCCGATCTTTTGCGCCGCGCGCTCCTTCATCTCTTCGAGCAGCATCGTATAGTAGTCCACCGCCGTCTGCGTCCCCCGGAGCGTCACGATGAGGGCAAGGTGGAAAAACGCGTCGAAGGCCGACATGGGCGCCGGTTTGTTCATTGTAGTGTCAAGCACGTCCTGCCAGAGGCGCTGGCCCTGCAGGGAAAGCCTGCCGACCTCCTTCATTTTATCCATATCGAACTTTTTACCGCATACCACCTCGAGGAATTTTATATACTCATCGATCTGGCTGCGGACGTACTTCCTTGCTTCGCTCGAAAACTCGGTGTGGCAGAACGGCGTGTCGAAGATGAAAAGCGGCACCTTGTAGTAGCGGGCCTGCACCTCGTACCATTTGAGCACCGTGCCGCAGATGTTGTTGCAGCACACCAGGAAATCCGGGGCGGGGAGCCCCCCTATGGGACCGCCGTTTACCGTGGAGGCCGCGATGTCCGAGCGGGCGTACGAACAGATGTCGCGGCAATATCCCATGTCCTCGGCCTTCTCGCAGAGGTCCACTCCCATCTTGGAAGCGCCGATCATGGCACCGTGGTTTTCCGGGTAGACCGGTATTGCGTCCATAACGATGAGTGGCTCTACGGGACCGCCGCTGGTGATCCAGGCGACCTTCTTTCCGTTCTGCGCGGCGGTTTTTGCGTCTATATAGTACGCGGTCATTATCTCCTTCATTTTCTTGATGGATTTGACCTTCATCTTTTCCTTCTCGGGGTCCTTCTTTAAATGTTCTTCAGACATGATTTTTCTCCTCGATTGATATCGAACGACATCCGGCCAGCCGCCGCCCGGAAGCGGCTTATGATTTTGCCTAACGCAGCATCTCGATAAAGGCCTCAAAGCGCGTCGAGAGCTGTCCCTCAGAAGGAAGGTCCTGCTCGATCTCCATCAGCATGCTCGGGACGCCCTCCCGGTCCAGCATCTCCTTCATGTACGGATAGTCGAAGGAGTGCGGATCGCAGAATTTCAACAGCAAAAAGATGACGCCCGACGCGCGGTGCTCCTTCGCGATGCCCACTATACCGTCGCCCCTGGCCGTGATGGACGAATGCTTCGCCGGGCACACGACGCGTTCGGTAAACCGGTCCGCGAGCGCTTCGATGGGATCGCCGCCCTCGGACACCAGGCCCTCAAAATAGCGCGACCCTGTGCAAAGGTCGTCCCAGACCACCGCGCCGCCCGATTTTTCGATTATCGAATAGATGTCGGCATGGTCGCAGAGCCCGCCGCTTAAAACGATACGCTTCCCTGAATCGGCCCCCGCGGCCTTCGTTTTTTCCAGTTGGTCAGCAACGGCCGTAAGCTTTTCCGCGGCGTCCGCCCGGTCCATGATCATTGCACTCTTTACGAGCGCGTAGACGTCCGCTCCCGCTATCAGCCCGGGATTCGCGCTTCGCAGACGGTATATTTTCCCGAGCGCGCGCTTTATCGTGTTGAAGGTTTTGATCGACTTTGAGAGCTGCGCGTCGGTAATACTGAGGCCAAGGTCCATTTCGAGCTCGCGTTTGAACTTGCGCAATACATCCCCCATGTATTGCCTCGCGCTCGACGTATCAAGCTTCACCGGCAGCACCACGTCGGAATGAAAACTGAACTTCAGATTGAGACGCCAGATGTCCGAGAGTCGCTGGATTGAATCGCAGGTATGGGGGAACACCGCACCGTCGAGGAACTCGAGTCTTCCCGCAAGGGCCTCCTCGAGTACGCCGCGCACCAGCGAACAACTGTATGCCTGCAAATGGGCGTCCGCGTGGGCGATGGCCGAGCGGGTCCCGAAAAGCCTGAGTGGATGAATCCCCGCGGCGTGAATGATCTCCTCGGGCGTATATGAGCAGAAGTATCCGAGGATCTTTTTCCCCGAGTCGTTTTTAAGACGCCGTGCGTATCCGTCGCTGTCGTTGATTACGTCGTGAAATTGCCGGATCGTATTCATGCATTCTCACCCTTTCGTTTGGAATTACGAGGACGCCGACCGCACCGGCTCCGGGCGTGCCATCCCGGCAACAGTATGGCGACGAAATTTCGTACTTGACAGTGTACGATAATATCGTACACTGTTCTATTGTTTTCGCATCTCTGCTAATATGTCAATAAGATAAGCGCATTAAAATAAAAATATTTCCTGCGGGCGGAGGAAGGGCGTCTATGACGTTAAAGCAAAGAAGGCTCATTCAATCCATCAAGAGGGCCTCGGACATACTCGGCATTTTTATCCAGGAGAAGCGTACAATGGGTATTACGGATTTCGCCCACCGCCTCGCGCTGCCTAAAACCACCATCTCGAGCATCGTCCGGACCCTGGAGGCGCTGAAGTTCCTTGAAAAGGACCACATCACCTCCAAATACCGCCTTGGCCCCGCGCTTTTCCAACTGGGGATGAAATACGCCACCAACATGGACCTGGTCATCATCGCGCGGGCTTGGATGGAACGGTTGTGCTTTCAGTTCATGGAGCCGGTGAACGTCGGCATGCTGGTCGGAGACAAGGTGATCGTGGTGCTCAGGGTCGAACCTGAAAACCGATTTATGGTCTTTCCGCAGGCCGGCTCGGTAATACCCGTCCATACCACCTGCATCGGGAAGCTTCTCCACGCCCATCTGTCTCCAGACGAGCGAGGCGCCCTCCTCAAGAATTACTCCTTCGAGAAGCTTACGGCGAATACAATCGATGATCGCGAGCGCTTTATTGCGGAGCTTGACCGGGTGAAACACGAAGGTGTCGCGTTCGACAACGAGGAGTCGATAGTGGGACTGGCGGGCATCGGCGGGCCGATTTTCAATTACACAGGACAGGCCGTGGCCGCTTTTGTCATCACCGGCAAAGCGGAAAATATCCGGAAAAATCGCGAAAAGATGATAACCGCCGTACGCTATACGACCGGCCAGGTTTCGGCACAGTTGGGATATTCGCCTTAAAACAGCAGAAAAACAGCTTTGCCTTAACTCAGAACAAGGGGCTGCACCCCCTTGTTCGGCCGATTGTTGCGCCTACGTACTAACCAGTCTGCGCATATCAATAAAAAATGCTTGCCGAATGTCCAGAAATTGGGTATAGTTTATTAGCACTCAGCACCAGTGAGTGCTAATATCAGGCGGGCTGATGCCGGCTGATATACTTCAAGCACATCCCCATGGCGACATGGGGATTTTTTTACAGCCGCCATTGGTCGCGGAGGACCTCCATTTCAAGTTCGTAATAATACTCCGCTACGGCCTCTTCGATCGAGGCGTGTAATTTCGGCAGTCGCGGCTCTATCAAAGGGTTTTTCGCAAGCAGTTGCTTTCTGATATGGCCGGTAAAGGTATCAAGAGGGGGGATCAGATAGTTTTTGACATAGGTATACTGCTTCCAGTCTCTTTCAATCTCGTATGCGGACATTCTGTGACGCATCATCGCCCCGAGGCGGTATAGCTTTTTATAGAACTCCAGGATATCGTCCGGACTAAAATCCTGGAGCGCCGCCGCCAGCGCCTTCTCCCTTGCCGGCATGTTCGTTTCGCTGAACGAATGCGAGTGGATGTAATCGATCTCTATCTCATCATCGAAGCCGAATCCGTAATCGAGCGCCTCGCTGGTTTTCTCGAGCATCTTTTTTTGCGCCGGCGAAAAAATCGAGTCGTCGCGGACGGGCATTAACGCACACCCTCCCGCGAATATCAGCACCAACGGCAATAACACCCATTTCATGTTCATCTCTCGATCAATATCCTTTATTCGAAATCTTCCAGACGCAATGGGAAGTCTTCCGGGATGTCACGCCGGCTCGTGCGGCCCAGCATTCGCCTCAGATCCGCGACCGGCATTCCCACGCCGGGTCGCTTGACCGCAACCGCGTCCCGGTCCAGCGCTTCGCCGGCGCGAAGGGGCCTTCTGCTAAAGAGGCTTCTGCGTGCCGAATTTGCAACCTCTTTTTCAGAAAAGTCATAGTCGATGCGCCCATCGCCCATCATTTCCATCGCCGTCTCGACATCGCCCCTCATGCGGCGAAACTCCGCCGGGGAAAGCGACACGGCCGCATCCGGGCAGTCATACCCCTCTTCCGGCATGAAGTGCTTCTCGAAAACGCGCGCACCGAGCATCGCGGCGAGCGCGCAGCCCCTCCCGTCGGTTGAATGATCCGAAAATCCCACCGGAATGCCGAAGCGTTCGCGAAGCGACGATATCCGCGAAAGGTTGGCCTTGTCGCAAGGGAGCGGATATAGAGCGACGCAGTGAAGCAGGATGATGCCGCTCGTTCCGCCCCGCCGGAGTGTGTCGATGGCACGCCCGATCTCATCGCCGGTGGATATTCCGGTGGACATGATGACGGGTTTGCCGGTGGCGGATACGCGCTCGAGGAGCGGAGTGTTCGTTACCTCCGAAGAGGCGAGCTTGTACAGGGGGATGCCGACCCGCTCGAGCATTTCGACAGATTGAATATCGAAGGCGGAGGAAAAAAAGACAAGGTTCGCCGCCTCCGCCGCTCTTTTAAGCTCATGATAGTCATCCTCTCCCAGAACGAAGCGTCGGAAAAAATCGATTTGCGCGGTATCCGCCACGAGGTTTTTTTCTCCCCGCAGCATCGAGTTCGTGTAACGTGAGTACATCTCCTCCGGAACAAAGGTCTGGAGTTTGACGGCGTCGGCCCCGGCCCCCGCGGCCGCTTCGATCATGGAGAGCGCTTCGTCGCGGTTTCCGTTGTGATTAATACCGATTTCCGCGATAAAAAACGTCGCGTCTCCTTTATGCACTTTCTCCATTCGGTTCATCCCGCCTCCCCGCCTTTCCCCGGCAATGCCTTATCGTTCATGCGTGTACTGGACAGCCCCAGGTGATTCAAAGACCCTACTGTATTTTTCGGCATCGGGCCGGTATTTTTAATTGACACAGACCAAAAACAAGTTAATCTTCCATGGCGCTCTGGTCCAGTCGAAATATCATAAATTCTCGGGGTTTGCGCATGGGTAAGAAGTTTATCATCGCTCTTGATTTGGGCACCACCGGAAACCGCGTATTCTGCTTCGATGAGGCTGGCTATCCCCTTTCGAGCGCCTACCGCGAGTTCACCCAGTACTTTCCACGCCCCGGATGGGTCGAGCACGATCCCGAGGAAATCTGGTCATCCATCGCGGGTCTGATCACCGAGGCCATCGCCGGGGGAAATCTCGACCCGGCCGACGCTCTGACCATCGGCATAACCAACCAGCGCGAGACCGCCGTCCTCTGGAACAAGGACACCGGAAAGCCCGTATACAACGCCATCGTATGGCAGTGCCGGAGGACGACCGAAATCTGCAACGATTTAAAGAGTGGGGGCCTCGAGGAAAGCTTCAAGAAAAAAACGGGCCTCTTGGTGGATGCCTATTTTTCCGGCACAAAGATAAAGTGGATGCTCGACAATGTCTCCGGCGTCAAAGAGCTCGCCAAATCGGGCAAACTCTTCTTCGGCACCATCGATACCTGGATCCTATGGAAACTCACCGGAGGAAAATCGCACAAGACCGATTATACCAACGCCTCCCGAACGCTCGTCTTCAATATAGTCGACAAACGCTGGGACCGCGAGCTGCTCGAGATACTCGGCATCCCCGTGAACATCCTTCCCGAAGTGCGCGATTCGTCCTCGTTCTTCGGTGAAACGCTCGGCGCCCCCGGTATTCCCGACGGTGTCCCGATCGGCGGAATCGCCGGTGATCAGCAGGCAGCCATGGTGGGTCAAAACTGCGTTTTCGAGGGGACCATCAAGAACACCTACGGCACCGGTTGTTTTATGCTGCTGAACACGGGCGACTCCTTCATTCTTTCCGACAAGGGCCTCCTCACCACGATCGCCTGCAACCCGCTCGGCAAGCCGGCTTATGCATTCGAGGGCTCCGTCTTCGTCGCCGGGGCCGTGGTGCAGTGGCTGCGCGATTACATGAAATTTTTCGAGCAAAGCCCGGATTCCGACAGGCTCGCCATGTCCTTCGAGAAGGACGACGAGGTGGTAATGATCCCGGCCTTCGTTGGGCTGGGAGCGCCGTACTGGAAGATGGACGCGCGCGGTGCCATCTTCGGTCTCACCCGCGACACCACGCGCGAGCAGATCATACGCGCCGCCCTGCGGTCCATCGCGTTCCAGTCCATGGACGTCATCGAGGTGATGCAGCAGGACTCGGGTAAGACCATTCACGAACTGCGCGCGGACGGCGGGGCGACGAGAGGGTCGTACCTGATGCAGTTTCAGGCCGACATACTGGGCATCCCGGTCCTTCTGCCGGAGGTGATCGAGTCGACCGCGCTCGGCGCGGCGTACCTCGCGGGGCTTTCGGCCCGACTGTATAATTCGATCGACGAGGTCGCCAAGCAGAACCGGATCGTTACGCGATACATTCCTCAATATTCCGAAAAGGAACGATCAGCCCAGAGAAAGCTCTGGAAAGACGCCGTTAATCGATTATTGTAAGAACACAACCTGGAGGAAATACTATGGCAAAGCCGCTGCTGGGAGAAATGCTGCTCGAAAACGGGGAGATAACCCGCGAGCAGCTCGACAAGGCGCTCGAGGTGCAGAAAAAAGAAGGCGGACTCATGGGCATCATTCTCGTCAACATCGGCTTTATCTCCGAGAAGACGCTGGTCAAATTTCTCGCGGTGCAGGCCGAGCGTGTGGTGAAATCGGAGTAGTACTATATCCGCTTGTGATTTATTCTTTTGTAAATCAGGTCGTTGGTAACTTTTAGTATTTTGTCTATCTTGAACGGCTTTTTAAGAATATAAGCCAGCCCCTGGTCGAGCAGCGTGTTCACGCCGGGAATTTCGTCGACCCCGGTGATGAAGACGATGTCGGTCGAGGGGCTCACCTTTTTTATCATCTCGAAAACCTTGTCACCTTTTATACCGGGCATGAGGTAATCCAGAAACACAATATCGATGTCTTCGAACCCGCACATCTCGACGGCCTCCTCTCCGCTTGATACGGCAATTACCTGGTAGCCCGCCGCGTCGAACGCCCGCGAGAGGAATTCGCGTATGGGATCCTCGTCGTCGACTATGAGAATCCGCGTATCCCCGAAGAACACCACTTCGCTTTGCTCGTATCGCGCGCCCTTATCGTCGCCCAGTTCGGTGCGCGGAAACACAAGGTATATCTCCTTGCCGTTATCCTTATCGCTCGCGATGGTGAGCAGACCTCCGTGGCTCTGCATGATGCCATACGCCACTGCGAGCCACAAGCCGGTGGCCTCCTTCCCGCCGCGGATGTCGCGCCCGTCCGTAGGTGTTAATCCGCCCATAAATGGATGTATCGCCATGTCGACCTGATCGCGGGTCATGCCGCTTCCATTGTCCCGAATGGTCAGAACCACCTTCTCGTCCAGGTATTCGGTCGAGATCTCAATGAGACCGGGCTCGTCCCGGTCCAGGGTGTGAATGGAGTTTTGCAGTACGTTGAGTATTGCTTCCTTCACCTGTTCGCGGTCGACGAGGACCCGGGGGATATGTCCGTTTCGTACGGTTATCTCGATCCCCTCCTTTTCCATGACTGACCTCTGCATCGAAACGACCTCGCCCACGATCTCGCCAAGCTGGTGGTGCTGCAACTTCGCGTTTTTGCCTTTTACAAAGACATTGAGGCTCTCGATGAGCCGGGCGCCCCGCTCGGTCTGGTTGTCGATAACCGAGACGGCGTTTTGAATCGATTTCGATTCCGGGCTCTGCATGTTGATGAGCTCGGCATATCCCTGAATCACCGCGAATATATTGTTGAACTCGTGTGCGACGCTCGAGGAGAGCACTCCGAGGCTCGTAATTTTTTCGGAATACATCTCTTCGGGATTCACCTTTTCCATCCCCTGCAGCTCCGCGATCTGCTCCCTGAAGAGCGCCGATGAACCGATGATTCTGCCCGACAGCTGATAAAAATTGACGTTCTGTCTCTGCCGTGCGAGCTCACCGATATCGAACACTACTCCGATCATGCCCATTGTTTTATCACCGCCGACCAGCGGCACGAGAACCGCCGTTACTGCGAGGCCTTCGCGTGCTTCGGCCTCGGACGCGGGGAGATATATGACGCTCTTTTTCTTGATGGCCCTGCGCACCATGAGCGAGAAGTTGGGGAATGCGCCGATATGCCGGTCGAAATTACCGCCCGCCTCCCCCACCAGCACCAGTTTTTCCTCGGACTCTATGGATATGTACCCAGCCGTTGAAAGCGGCGACATCTCCTTCTGGATGGCATCGACGCAAGTTTTCAGATAGTCGTCGACGTCCTTAGCCTTCGAGGCCCCGCCAAGGAGGGCCATTGCAAGCTCGAATTGCGGTTTTGTAAGCATTACATCTTTCCGCTGGAGCCGAGCACGCTAATGTTCTTCTGTTTGATCATCTTTATAAGCTCCTCACGCGCCGGCGCCAGGTATTTGCGGGGATCGAAATTGGACGGATCCTTCGCCAAAGCCTCGCGGATCCTGGCCGTCATGGCGAGACGGCCGTCGGAGTCGATGTTGATCTTGCACACGGCCGAGGCCGCGGCCCTGCGCAGCTGTTCCTCCGGCACGCCGAGCGCGTCCTTTATCTTCCCTCCGTACCGGTTGATCATTTCGACATATTCCTGCACTACCGAAGACGCCCCGTGCAGCACAATAGGAAAGCCCGGAATGCGCCGCTCGACCTCCTCGAGGATGTCAAACCGCAGTTCCGGGACGCCGGCGCCCGGCTTGAACTTGTACGCGCCGTGGCTTGTCCCGATCGATATTGCCAGGGAATCGACTCCGGTCTTTTGTACGAAGTCCTCGACCTCGTCGGGCTTCGTATAGTGCGTAACCTCCGACGAGACCTCGTCTTCTATTCCGGCGAGCACGCCGAGCTCGCCTTCCACGGTGACGTCATACCGGTGGGCGTATTCCACGACACGCGTGGTAAGCTCGACGTTCTTTTCGTACGGCAGGTGCGAGCCGTCAATCATCACCGAGGAAAAACCGTTTTCTATGCACGACACACACAACTCATAGCTGTCCCCGTGGTCGAGGTGCAGAGCGATCGGGAGGCGCACGCCCATATCCTCCGACATTTTCACGGCGCCGAGAGCGAGGTAGCGCAACAGAGTCTCGTTGGCATATTCCCTTGCTCCCTTGGACACCTGAATGATCACCGGGGAGCGTGTCTGCGCGCACGCGATGACTATCGCCTGCAGCTGTTCCATGTTGTTGAAATTATACGCGGGGATGGCGTATCCGCCCTTTACGGCCGCCTTGAACATATCGCGGGTGTTTACGAGTCCCAACTCTTTATAGTTGACCATAGCCACCTCATTAGTTCTCTTTATATTTACCGCGATCGGCAACCGTTGACCATGCCCGTCTTCCGTAAAACCGATCATCGCGGTATCTCTACTTGAAACGCCCTATGCCGACGGGTGTCAAGAAAGAAACCTGAACTTTTAGTTCGTTTTGTGTAAATTTTATGGCTCGGGACATGCAGGCTTTAAAATCAAAGAAAACGGTTTATTTTCATCGCGTCGGTTGTCGAATCGGTCTTCGGACATGCAGAGCATAAGCGGGGGTCCGAAGATTTCTGCTTCGTGATATTGAAAAAGCAGGCATGGAGTGAGGGTTGATTTCCATAGCCCGCAATTTCCCGAAAATGAATAGAGCGCCGGCCTTTAAAAAACTGAAAGACAGAAAAAGGGCCGACCCTGTTTCGAGTCGGCCTGTCTTTTTATCTGCAGGAAATATCCGGTTTAACTCGAATAATCGAGAGCGGCAAGACGACTGTATGTCTTGTACCGCCAGCGCGCGTTATCCTCCGCCGCCTTGAAGAGATCTTCGGCAGCGGCCGGGAATTCGTGTTGGAGCGAGGAATAACGGATTTCGCCCATGAGAAACTCCCGGAACTGCTCAAATTTGGGCTCCTTCGAATCGAGTACGAACGGGTTCTTGCCTTCTTTTTCGAGCATCGGATTGTAACGGTAGAGCTGCCAGTAACCGGATTCAACCGCACGTTTGGACTCCTCCTGCGACTTGCTCATACCGGCGCGAAGTCCGTGGCTGATACAGGGCGAATAGGCTATAATCACCGATGGTCCCGGGTAGGCCTCGGCCTCCACCAGCGCTTTTATAAACTGGTTCTGGTTTGCCCCCATGGCCACCTGGGCTACATACACATATCCGTAGCTCATTGCCATAAGGCCCAGGTCTTTTTTGCGAGTGCGCTTTCCCGCCGCGGCGAACTGTGCCACTGCCGCCGTCGGTGTCGCCTTCGACGACTGGCCGCCGGTGTTGGAATATATCTCGGTATCCATTACCAGCAGATTGATGTCATCGCCGGAGGCGATGACATGATCAAGACCGCCGAAACCGATGTCGTAAGCCCAGCCGTCTCCGCCAAACACCCATATTGAGCGTTTTACCAGGTAATCTTTAAAAGAAAGCATCTCGGCGGCAAGCTCGCCGCCGTCTTTTTCCAGAAGAGGAACCAGTTTTGCGGCGGCGGCCTTCGATTTCTCGGCGTCGTCCTTTCCCTCCATCCATTCCTTAAGCGCCGATTTAAGTTCCGCCGAGGCCCCGCCGGCCAGATATTTTTCGGCGGCGATAACGATCCTGTTGCGCATCTTGCCCACCCCGAGGAACATCCCGTACCCGTACTCGGCGGCATCTTCGAAGAGCGAACTGGCCCATGACGGACCGCAGCCGTCGGCATTGACACAGTAGGGCGTTGCCGGCGCCGAGCCCCCGTAAATTGAGGAACAGCCGGTGGCGTTGGCGATCATCATCCGATCTCCGTAGAGCTGGGTGATGAGTTTGATATAGGGAGTCTCGCCGCACCCCGCGCACGCGCCCGAAAACTCGAACAGGGGCTTGGCAAACTGGCTGCCCTTCACGGTGGTCTTACTCATCAGATTGTCCTTGATTGAGACTTTGTGCGCAAAGTATTCCCATCGTGGAGCCTCGGCGAGCTGCGTTTCGAGCGGCTTCATGATGAGGGCCTTCTGCTTTGAAGGGCAGACATCCGCGCAGACTCCACAGCCCGTGCAGTCGAGCGGGCTTATCTGGATTTTATAGTGAAGTCCGTCGAGTTCCTTGCCCTTCGCTTCGATTGTCACCGTGCCCACGGGCATATTTTTCAGCTCTTTTTCATTAAGGAGGAAGGGGCGGATGACCGCGTGCGGACAGACGTAGGCGCACTGGTTACACTGTATGCAATGCTCGCTCTGCCATTCCGGGACATTGACGGCAATCCCCCGTTTCTCGTACGCCGAGGTACCGGGCGGAAACGTACCGTCTGCACGGTCAATAAAAGCGCTGACCGGCAGCAGATCGCCCTCCAGACTGTTCATGGGATAGACGATTTTCTCGATGAATTCGGGGAGTTGCTCATCCGACTGCTTTTTCTTCGGAACGATGTTCTTCCATTCCGCGGGGATTTGGACCTCCATCACCTTTTCTCCGCCTTTTTCGACCGAGGCGTTGTTGAGGTTGACGATATCATCGCCTTTCTTGCCATAGGTTTTTTTAATGGCATTCTTCATGTCCGTTACGGCCTTCTCATAGGCGATTACGTTGGCCACTTTGAAAAACGCCGCCTGCATAATCGTATTGGTGCGACCAGACATGCCGAGATCCTCGGCGATCTGTGTTGCGTTGATTATAAAAAACCGTATTTCATTCTCCGCGAGCGTTCTTTTGACCGTATCGGGAAGGCGATTTTTTGTCTCCTCGGCGTCCCAAATGCTGTTCAGTAAAAACGTGCCGCCCTTCTTGATCCCGCGCAGCATATCGTACTTTTCCATGTATGCCGAAACATGGCAGGCCACGAAATCGGGCCTGGTGACCAGATATGTGGACCTGATGGGCTTTTCCCCAAAACGCAGGTGGGATACCGTGACGCCGCCGGATTTCTTCGAATCGTATGCGAAATAGGCTTGTGCGAAAAGATTTGTGTTGTCACCGATGATTGTGATGGAATTTTTGTTCGCGCTGACGGTGCCGTCCGAACCTACCCCGTAAAAGCGCGCGCTGAATGTTCCTTCCGGGACCACGTCCACATCGTCCGTGACCGGAAGCGACTTAAAGGTGACGTCATCGACAATACCGATGGTAAACCCGTCCTTTGGATCGGAGTGCTTGAGGTTCTCGAATACCGCAAGTATCTGACCGGGGGTGGTGTCCTTGGAACTGAGACCGTAACGCCCGCCAACGATAACCGGGGCGTCCTTCTTTTGATAAAACAGGTTTTTAACGTCAAGGTAAAGGGGTTCGCCCATGGCGCCCGGTTCTTTCGTGCGATCGAGGACGGCTATGCGTTTTACCGACTTAGGAATGGCCTTGGAAAAATATTTTTCGGAGAACGGCCGGTACAAATGAACCTTGAGAAGTCCAACTTTCTCACCCTTCGATACGAGGTGGTCTATTACGTCATGGATCGTTTCGGTGACCGATCCCATTGCAATCAGTACATGCTCGGGATTATCCGCCCCATAATAAACGAAGGGATGGTACTGGCGGCCCGTTAAGCGGCTTATATGCTGCATGTATTCATCGACTATGTCCGGGATGGCGTCGTACCACCGGTTGGAGGCCTCGCGAACCTGGAAGTAAATGTCAGGGTTCATGGCCGTTCCGCGCGTCACCGGTTTATTCGGATTGAGGGCGTTTTTTCTGAACCGCTCGAGAGCGTCTTTATCGAGGAGGCCGGCCAGTTCGTCGAATTCGAGAACTTCGATCTTTTGTATCTCGTGCGATGAACGGAACCCATCGAAAAAATGCATAAATGGAACCCGGCCCTTTATGGCGGAGAGATGCGCCACCGCACCGAGGTCCATTATCTCCTGGATGCTTCCTGTGGCAAGCATGGCGAAACCGGTCTGCCTCGTTGCGTAAACGTCGGCATGGTCGCCGAAAATAGAGAGGGCGTGCGCCGAGAGGGATCGAGCGCTCACGTGGAAAACGCCCGGCAGAAGCTCGCCGGAGATCTTATACATGTTCGGGATCATGAGCAGCAATCCCTGAGATGCCGTATAGGTTGTCGTGAGCGCCCCGGCCTGGAGCGATCCGTGCATGGCAGCGGCGGCCCCGGCCTCGGACTGCATCTCTACGACATGCACCTGGTCGCCGAAAATATTCTTCATGCCGTAGGCCGCCCACTTGTCGGTATTCTCCGCCATCGGCGTCGACGGAGTGATCGGATATATCGCGGCGACCTCGGTAAAGGCATAGGCTACATGAGCCGCGGCCATATTGCCGTCCATGGATTTCATAACCCGCTTTTTTGTCATTGAAGCCATAGTATTCTCCTTTTAGATCAAGGTGATGACGGAGTCTTCAAAAACCGTCTTGTTGTGAGTCCCGGGGAGTACGCGTTATTTCCCGGCAAGGTATAATCGAATTCGCATCGCCAAAGTTTAGCGTTCCGAATTATAATCGTGTTCTTCTCTTATTACGCCACTATAATCGTAGCAACTGGAAAATTCAAATCTAAAATGCATCCACCCCACGCAGACTGTATCGAAGGTCATGCACTTTTGACTGTCCCGACAACCAGTCCCGGTATGACCATACATCCTTGACCTGCCAGTCGGGGTAGGCCATCCTAAAACAATGTATTTTATCAAAACTATTTTTAGTCCGTTCCTTTTTTTAGAGTGGGGTATTCCCGGAAGCTATTTTCCGATTCCGGTTTTTTTCCGCGAAAATCGTAAAATCACGAGTCTGCAAATCTATTGACTTTTCTCCCGCCCGGTAACAATATACGCGTATGATGGATGTGAGCATGGGCGGCGCCGCCAGGGATCGTCTGGCGGAATACGAAAAGCATCGGGAGTTCTGGCAAAATGGCCTGCAGGTAGTAGAGGAGGTTTCGGCCTCGCTCGAATCATCCCTGGCACTCCTTGAAAAAAAGTACGCGGATTTCGATTCGCTGTACAACGAGGCAATGGACCGAATCGATACGCTGGCCGCCATTTACGCCGGGGTCAATACAATACAGGGACGGGAATATGTCCTGCGGCTTAAGGCGCTCATGCGCGAATACAAGAACCGGTATTCCCTGGAGGGAATCAATTTCAATGCGCTCTACTTTCTTCATTCGAAGATAAAGGATCTTCGCAATACAAGTTTCAGCGGATTTCCGAGTCTCGACCATTCGTCCTGTGACAGGGACGCAGGTGCAGCGGTCACCGGACAGACCATAACGGTAAAACATCGATGGGTTACCTTCGAGCGGAATGGCTCGTGTTTTATCGTACCGTACGACAGACTCGAAATAATCGAGTACCGCAAGGCCGATTTAAGGAACGATCCCGGGATGAACGGTTTCTCGCTACACCGCGACGGTGCGCCGCTTGAAGTGAGGGACATCTTCGCGTCGACGACGTCGGCAAAGACCAGGCCGGCATTTTTCGTCATCGTCGGGTTGGACGGCATCCCCGCGTGTTACGCGGCCTCCGGTATCGGTAAAAAGATACTGTCGAGGCGGGACATCATCTCGCCGGCGCTAAGGAACGTGTCTCGCGGCGGGCTCTCGCGCGGCTCCCTCCGGCTTTTCGGACGAAACCACCTTTTTATTCATCCGAACGGTCCGGCGCGCCTGTTGCTTTAAAACTCCTCGTCTTCATTTTTTCGAAGAAAGAAAAGCGATTTTATCTCTTCGACCGATACGCGCCCCGCCCGCACGACCGAGATACCCTGACCGCTGATATCGATGACGGTTGCCGGAGGATGCTTCCTGCACAATTCATCTACGATGAGCGCCCGATCAACGTGGCCCTTGCATGCCTTCTCGATGTCCTCACGTTTATATAGCGCTCCCTTCGTAAAAGTCCGGTACAGATGCGAGAAGATGAGTGGGGCGTCCACAGTCGTAATTATTGACTGAAGGAACCTGCTTTTCGGGAAGCGGACCCCGATCGTTTCACCGACCCGTTCGGCGTTTTTTCTTTTCAATATGACGGTTATCTCGCCCGGCCATACACGGTTTAAAAAATCGTAATCCTTTTTCGAAAGACTCGCCATGTCGTCGAGCATTCTAAAGGACGATATAAGTCTTACGTAGAGTTTGTGCGGGTTTTTAACCGCCCGGGAGATTCTCTTTTCATTTTCGGGGGAAGCAATCGCCGCTATGGCGTAAATATTGTCGACCGGTAAAAGAACCAGCGCGTTGGCGCTGAGCGATTCCGTTATCCTGCCGATTACCTCGCCGGGGAGGGAGCCGTTTTTTTTAAGCTTTTTTAAAAAGATGGTGCCTGATTCTCTATATTGCATTTCGGCAACGCACCTCTCCACAATTGAACCGGTCGTCCAGCAACCGTGCCGTTACCAGGCCGGCAATGTTGTCTGAGCAAATACGGTGATGGCAGAAATGGGCGTGGAGACACTTCAACGAACCCGTGTCCCGCGCCCCGCCCACGCCCGCGTTCATTACGCGGCGCATCTCTTCCGGGAACGTTGCTTTGGGCCGTGAATGGCATACGCGCTTCCGTAAAAAGAACATCTGTGCGTTGGCGCTCTCCATCTTCATTTTAAGCGAATTGTTTTGCAGTATAAAGTTCCCGATTTTTTCTATATATCCGGCCTGCTCGATATCGTGGATGCGCTCGTTGAGACACGGACAGGTCAGCCAGAGCATGTTGGAAACCGCATCGTAATTCCATTCGCCGCCGCCGGCATCCGGGTTGAGGAGCATTATCCGTGGATATCCGTAATCACAGCGCTCTACAATTCCTTCAGCGTAAATATTTTCTCTTCCTATCTGGCGGCGAATTGCGCCTATATCCTCATCACTGTAAGAATAATCGACCACGGTTACATTTCCTCTTTTCTCGTTCCACGCGCGAAATAGTATAACAGCGCAAGCATCGATACCACGATCCAAAGAATTCGAAGGTGGGATGTCTCGATGGTCCTTCCGTCGGGCGTTTCCGCTTTTTTCATCCCACCAGTGGCGGTCCCGTCTCCGTGGCGAAAAAAAACGACCTTTCCCCCGTTTTCTATAAACCCGGCCCGATGGGCTTCCTCGCGAAGCAGGCGGCCGCTTTTATGCTTTTCGTACAGCCGTTGCAAGGCGGCGTTCTCGTCCCCGAGCGCTTCAATTCGAACCTGAAGACTTTCCCGCTCCCGTACAAACCTCGCCCGCTCGATGAGCCCGCTTTCGCCGAAAACGAAAGCATAAACGGCGCAGAGGAAGCCCGCCAGAAGAATAAATGTTATTCTGTCACCGTTTGCCAATGCTGTAGAACACTCCCCTTCCGCCGAACGCCGCCGATTCTCCCAGCTCTTCTTCTATCCGAAGAAGCTGGTTGTATTTCGCGATCCGTTCGGTTCTCGACGCCGATCCGGTTTTGATCTGGCCAAGGTTGAGACCAACCACAAGGTCGGCGATTGTCGTATCCTCGGTTTCGCCGGAACGGTGCGAAACGACGCAGGTATAACCCGCTCGTTTCGTCATCTCGATCGCGCGGATGGTCTCGGTCAGTGTGCCGATCTGATTCAGTTTAATAAGCACCGAGTTTGCGACTCCCATCTCGATTCCGCGCTGAATCCTCTCGGTATTCGTAACGAAAATATCGTCGCCTACAATCTGTATCTTTCCACCGAGTCGGTCTTTCATTATCTTCCATGACTCCCAGTCGTCCTGAGCATGCCCGTCTTCGATGGAAATAATGGGATATTTTCCGACCAGTTTTTCATAAAAGTCCACCATCTCGGCGCCGGTGCGCTCGCTCTTGTCGCTGCGGGCGAAGATATATTTCTTTTTTGTCTCGTCGTAAAATTCGCTTGCAGCGGGGTCGAGCGCGATGAATATGTCGCTCCCGGCCTTATAGCCCGCCGCGGCTATGGCCTCCATTATCAGCTCAAGCGGTTCTTCGTTCGACTTCAGAGACGGAGCGAAACCACCCTCGTCGCCCACCCCGGTCGAATACTTCCTGGCCTTGAGCACCTTCGCGAGGGCATGGAAAACCTCAGCCCCCATGCGCAGGGCTTCCGCGAAACACGAAGCTCCCGCCGGCATGACCATGAACTCCTGTAGATCGACATTTGAGTCGGCGTGCGACCCCCCATTCAGAATATTCATCATGGGCACCGGAAGCTCGCACGACCCCACCCCGCCCAGATAGCGGTAAAGGGGCATGCCCAGCGTTTCTGCGACCGCCCGCGCACATGCCAGCGACACGCCCAGCATGGCGTTGGCGCCGAGCTTTGCCTTGTTCGGCGTACCGTCAAGTTCCATCAGCGTTGTATCGATGAGAATCTGGTCCATTGCGTCCATCTCGATAAGCGCGCCGAAAATGGTCTCGTTCACGTTTTTAACCGCGTTTAAAACCCCCTTCCCGCCGTAGCGCTTTTTGTCTCCATCGCGCAACTCCACGGCCTCGTGATCGCCCGTCGAAGCGCCGGAGGGGACCGCCGCTCTTCCGAATACGCCCGACGAGAGCTCGACCTCGACTTCGATCGTCGGGTTCCCCCGCGAATCGAGGATTTCCCGGGCGTTGATATCGCTGATCAGTGTCATGACCCTTCTCCTTTAACCGGTTGATATACCGCGAATGCGGCGCCGAAAAACTTAAAGATTGTATTTAACAGAACCTTGCAGGGCGTTGAAAATGCCCTTTCCGATTATGCATGGACTAAATAGACCACGGCTGCATGGTTTTATAAACTTTCGTTTTAGGCAAGTAAATTTTAGCGGCTCCTTCCCCGTAGTTTCTTGACATAAAGCGGCTCTTGAATCGTAATCAGCGCATGGACAACCGAAGCGAAAGAATCCGGCGGCGTATCGATCGATACAAACAGGGACTTCCTTCCGAAGAAACTGCCAAAAAGCGCAAGTTTTCCCGCGCACTGGTTTTGATCAATATCATACTCCTGGTGGTTATGATATTCTTTTTCAAGCGTCCGGTCGATCGCACCTACCACACCACCAGCATCGAGTTCGACGGTGCGCTGTACCGGCTGTCCATGGTCCGCGACACCAGGGGCGGCGGTTATAACGCCTCTCTCAGCGTCGAATCGGCGTCCGGCGAGCACAGAACCATCGTATTCGGACGACCCCTCGCCGAGCTCTCTATTTTGCATGACGACGGCGTAGTCGACCGATTCGATCTCGGAGAGTCCACGACCCGCCTCGCGCTTCATCCCGGCGAAACAAGAAACTTCGTAAAACGAATCTCCGACGCGAAACTGCTCGAATTCAGCAAGGCGAACCCCGAAACGCTGGTTCCGCCGAGAAGGACCATTTTTTCCCGCGAACAATTCATCCCGCTGAAGGCCCGGCTTACGATCAATACCGGGCGAAAGATATCGACGACGCTCAATTTTAACTACGAGGTCGAACGGTGACCGCCAGACCGTCGTGGGACGAGTATTTCATGAAGATCGCCGATGATGTATCCACGCGGGCGACCTGTGTGCGCCGCCGCGTGGGGGCTATTATAGTCAAGGACCGGCGCATGCTTACGACCGGCTACAATGGGGTGCCGGCCGGCATCACCCACTGCACTCCCGAAACCTGCCTGCGCACCATCTACAACGTTCCATCGGGCGAGCGCCACGAGCTGTGCCGCGGACTCCATGCCGAGCAGAACGCCATCATTCAGGCGGCGTACCATGGAGTATCGATAAAGGACGCCGTGATTTACATCACCAACCAGCCCTGTTCCATATGCACCAAGATGCTCATCAACAGCGGAATCCGCACATTCATCATTCGAGACCCGTACGACGACGCACTCGCGCAGGATATGATCCGTGAAGCGGGAGTCGAGATGATCATCTTTAAGGGTTAAGGCAGCCGTATCCGCACAAGGTACGGCTGGTACTCCAGCGGGTGCATGTAAACGGCGTAGAGGTCCCGACCCTCCGAAAATATCTCTTTCCCCGAATAGTACCATGCCCGCGGACCGCCTTCCCCGCCCGGTAGCGCGGGCGGATCATAGACGGTTAATGCCGGCGCCGAAACGATTGAAGCGAATTCCCTGAACCTCACCACCACGATGGCGCCGGTCCCAGTTCGAGAATATACGATGATGTATTCACCCGTGTTTTCGTTGTACGACAGCGAACACTCGCCCGCCACATCGCCGAAAAAGCCGTGCGCGCGGTCAATAGCGCGGACCCATGAGCCATCGGCGGCGAGGAACTCGTACGCGCGCGGATCGTCGATACCTTCAAGCGGCGAGCGGGCCAGCTTGACCGGCGAGCTGCCGTCCCTGTCTATATACTGACCGATCGTATACGCCATTCCGGAGCGTTCAATCACGCTCGCGCCGAAGGCCGGATAACCGCCCGCGAAGAGGTCGGGGAGTCGCCGGAATTCTATCGCCTGCCCCGGTCTCCACGCCGGCGGGACGCTCCAGTGCGCGATCCCGACCCCTTCCATCCTGAAGCCGAACGGCTTCCCCGGTTCAGTGATGCGTATGCGGAAATAATAAACGTACAGGTCTTCACCCCTCCGCAGGCCGTCAACGGCCCACAGGCGGTCCCGCTCCGGTCGTTCACCCGGCCTTAATTTTAAAAACTGCGCGACACGTCCGTCCTCGCGATGAAAACTGAATCGAAGATCGCGCACGTTTTCGTTCGAAATTGAAGGGGAGAACGCGAGCGAGTTGGAGATCATTGAATGCACGTCGGCCTTTTCGGAAAAGGTGGCCGACGCGGAAACCCGGCCTTTCCACTGACCGAGTATCGTATCGCCGAATGTCCACATCGTGAGAGTGTCGTTGAAGGGGATCGGCGTAACGCCGTCCTGGCCGAGGACCGATTCCATCCTCGACGCTCCGAATACGCCCAGACTCTCCGTGCCGCGTGAGCAGGCGAAAAGAAAAAACAACGACACCGATATAATCGCGAAGGCCCTTGATCGGCGATGAGTCATTTAACGCTCCTTCTCCCCGCGCACCATCGGTACGAAACGCACATACGTGATGGTTCTACGAGTTATCGACCCTCCGCGCTTTTCAATGACGACAAGCTCCTGATTGAATTCCCCCTCGGGGGCGACAAGGATGCCCCCTTCAGCAAGCTGGTCGATGAGTGTCTGAGGTATCTTCGGAGGACTGGCCGTAAGCATTATAGCGTCGAACGGCGCCTTTTCGGGCCAACCGGCGTACCCGTCTCCGATGAGCACACTCACGTTGGCGTAACCCAGGTTCTTCAGGCGCAGGGCCGAGGCTTTTCCGAGCGGCTCGACGATTTCTATCGTATAAACCTCCTTCGCGAGCAGCGACAGTACCGCCGCCTGGTAGCCCGACCCGGTTCCAATCTCCAGCACCTTTTCGTTTCCGCCGAGGCGGCACAGCTCGCTCATCAACGCGACGATATACGGCTGGGAGATGGTCTGTCCGTATCCTATGGGCAGAGGATGGTCCTCATACGCGGCCCCGATCTGCCCATCCGGCACAAAACGGTGGCGCTCCACCGAGCGCATGGCCGCAAGGACGCGTTTATCGGTCACCCCCCTCGACTCTATCTGTTTTTTCACCATAGCGTCCCTGAGATTCTCCAACGAAGCCTCCTTCCCCGCGCTGCAGACGAAGCATATGCAGACAGAAAGCGCCAGCAGGCGGGAACCGCCTAATTTCAGTATCTTTTCCAATAATTGCATAATGTCACCCAACCATCGTTTCGAAAGAATGCTCCTCGCGCCTTATTTCCGCGCCGCATATCCACCCATCCATCCCGGGCATACGGCAGTCCCTTCGCCTCGTGCAGACGTCGCCGTAGCTTCCGCCCGAACAACAAGCATAATGTAAACATTCATATCGCTCGTATCAATGATAAAACCATTACGAAAACGAAACGCCGGCATAAAAAAGCGACTATCGGGACACTTCCGACGGCAAAAGCGTCGCTCGGGCGCGATATTTTACTCTTGACATTACATTCGCTTTGCGGCTAATAGCTGAAAAATAGGCGTGTGCAAAACGCTGGAATAAGCGGCATATTCACGAATGTTCCGAGAATGTCCGCAACCCTCCGGTAATGAGGTAAATATCATTCGCGGCCGCCATTCTCTCGAATATAGAGTCCAGCAATGCAACAGATCATCACCGGCATCATAGCCTCCCCCGGAATAAAGATCGGCAAAGCCTATGTTTATCACGGCACCAATCTCATAATACCCAAATATACCGTCGAACCCGACCAGGTCGATGACGAACTGGACAGGTACAGGCAAACGCTTGCAAAGACGAAAGCCGACATTAAATCCATACAAGTGCAGATTTCAAAAAGCCTCTCCCGTGATATGGCCGATATTTTCTCGAGCCACCTGATGGTGCTCGAGGATCCCATGATAACCGAAAAGGTGGTGCGCAACATCCGCGAAAACCGCCGCAATGTCGAATGGGTCATAAACGATATTTCGATGGAGCTGATCCGGAGCCTTTCGTCCATTGAGGACGTTTACCTCAGGGAGCGCATCGTCGACATCTCGGACATCCACAAGCGCCTCATTAATAATCTTCAGAATGCCAGCGCACCGTCCCTGCCCAACATCGAGAAGGAGGTCATACTGTTCTCGGCCGACCTTACCCCTTCCGATACGGCCATGATGAATAAAAAGTATGTGCTCGCTTTCGTCACCGATATGGGGGGCCGCACCTCGCATACCGCCATCATGGCGCGGGCGCTCGAGATACCGGCGATCGTCGGCACCCTCAACGGCACCTCCATGGTCAAGGACGGACAGATGGTGATCGTCGACGCCCTTCATGGCAAGGTCATAATCGCGCCCACCGCCGAACAGATCGATGAATACAAAAGATACCAGGAGGACCTCCTTTTACTTGACGCGGAACTGGCCAAGCTCACGCACCTGCCGGCCACAACGCTCGACAACGAGGTCTGCCACATATACGGCAACATCGAGATGCCGGAAGAGATGAAGGTGTTGAAGGAGCACGGGGCGCAGGGTATCGGCCTTTACCGCTCGGAGTTCCTCTTTCTCGACCGGGCGCTTCCCGACGAGGACAAACAGTACGCGGCCTATAAAAAGGTTCTGGAATTTTTCAAGCCCATGCCGGTAACCATACGCACGCTGGACGTGGGGGGCGACAAGATCTACGCCTACTATAAGACCGTTAAGGAGCGCAATCCCTTCCTCGGATGCCGTGCGATCCGTTTCAGCCTTGAAAACGTGCCGCTGTTTCGCACCCAGCTCCGCGCCATACTTCGGGCGAGCGTGTACGGGAACACCCGGCTCATGTTCCCCATGATTTCCACCGTCGAGGAGATCATCAAATCGCGGAACATCCTTTACGAGACCATGGACGATTTGCGCAGGGAGAAAAAGGAGTTCGATGCCGAAATTCCCATAGGTATAATGATAGAGGTCCCTTCGGCCGCCATAAACGCGGACCGCCTCGCCGCCCACTCGGACTTTTTTTCGGTGGGCACCAACGACCTCGTCCAGTACACAATCGCCGTCGACAGGCTTTCCGAAAAAATAGCCTACCTGTATAATCCCCTCAACCTGTCGGTGCTGCGCCTTCTCAAGCATATAGTCGACACTTCGACAAAATACGAGATACCTCTTTCCATCTGCGGCGAGATGGCCGGCGAACCCCGCTATACGGTCCCGCTCCTTGGGCTCGGTTTCAGGAATTTTTCCATGGGAACGGCATTCATGTACCAGACCAAGCGCATTATCCGCTCCGTAAATATAAGCGAATGCGAAGAGGTGGTCGAGGAGATGATGAAGCACGACATTACCGAGGAGATAGAAAAAACCCTGCTCGATTATCTCGGCCGGAAATTCCCGACCATGCTTATCTGAAAAACGGCGATGAGGCTCTACCGTCAACTGGCGGAATACTATTTCGCCATAGAGAGCAACCACAGGGACATTCTGGACGATGTCGACATCATAGGCGGACTGCTTTCCGGCAAAACCGATCCGTCGCTCCTCGACCTCGGCTGCGGCACGGGGGAACATCTTGCAATTCTGGCGAAACGCGGAGTCCGCTGTACGGGCATCGACTCCAGCGCTGAAATGCTGAAGATAGCGCGTCTGCGCTTCCCTTCCGGAATAGAATTCACCGAAATGAACATGCTTCGTTTCGATTATTTCGAATCCTTCAGCATGGCGGTTTCTCTTTTCGGTTCGTTCAATTACATGATAGAGGACGGCGATGTGGACAGGGTCTTCTGGAACACATGGAGGGCGCTCGTTCCCGGTGGCATCGGACTCTTCGAAATCTGGAACGCGATCCCGGTGCGCTGGATAGAAAAAAAGGACATGGACCTCGTCTCGAAAACATCATACGGAGGGTCCATTATCGAGCGCCGCCGGGGATTCGCCATTCACGGCACCCGCGGCAAAACGGTCGTCGACGTTAATTATAACTACACCATAACGCGCATGGGGGCGACGGAAACTTTTCGAGACCGGCACGTGATGAGGGCCTTTACCATAGACGAAATCTCCGCCTTCATAACCGGAAACGGCTTCGTGATGAAGAATTTCTATTCCAACTCGCGTAAAGAGCCTTATAAAGAGACTTCCAACAAGATCCTCATACATTTCGAAAAGCCCTGAACGCACAGAGGGCGCACTTTACGCCGGGCGCCCTCTGTAGTTAAATACGGGTTGTCACGACCGCTTTATGCCTGCGCGGTCCCCTCACGGCTCCAATTTGCCTCTTCGACAATATCGACCTTTTTCTCGTCCATGGTCTCTTTCCACTTATCGTAAAGCATCTTTGTGGTTTCCGGGTTCTTGAAAAAATCCGCCGGATTCTCCAGCGCCAGGAAGAGGACCTCCTCCATGCTGCTCACGGGATGAAAGACCATGAGCTTGCGGACATATTCAGGTATCTTTTCCAAATCCTTTTCGTTTTCCTTGGGGATGACGACGTGCTTGATGTCCGCGCGATGGGCGGCAAGTATCTTTTCCTTGAGCCCGCCTATCTGGAGCACCTTGCCGCGCAGGGTGATCTCCCCCGTCATGGCGACGTCGCAGCGAACCGGAAGATTGGAAAGAAGCGACGCCATCACGACCGCCATGGTTATACCCGCCGAAGGCCCGTCCTTTGGAATGGCGCCCTCCGGGACATGCAGGTGTATGTCGTTACGCTTGATGGTCTCTTCTTCGATCGTAAAAAATTGCTGATTGGCTTTAACATAGGTAAAGGCCGCCCTGGCGGACTCCTGCATCACGTCCCCGAGCTGGCCAGTAAGCATGAGCGTTCCCTTCCCTTTGATGAGCGACGCCTCCACCTGGAGTATGTCGCCGCCCACTTCGGTCCAGGCCAGACCGTTCGCCAGGCCGACCTCGTTCTTTAGCTCCTTCTTGCCGTACTTGAACTTTTTCGCGCCGAGATACATGACAATGGACGCCTCGTCCAGGACCTTCCTGTATTCCTTGCCGAATCGTACGACATCGCGGGCAACCTTTCGGCAAACCTTGGCCAGCACACGTTCGAGACTCCTGACGCCGGATTCCCGGGTGTAATGCCGTATCGTGAAGAGCATAACGTCTTCCGAGTACTCTATGTTTTCGGGGTGCAGGCCGTTCTCGATTATCTGCTTGGGCAGCAGGAATTTGAGCGCTATGTTGAGCTTTTCAGGCTCGGTATAGCTGGTGATCTCGATGATTTCCATGCGGTCCAAAAGCGGCAGCGGTATGCGGTGCTGCACGTTGGCCGTGGTGATGAAAAGCACGTCGGAAAGGTCGTATGACACTTCCATATAGTGGTCGACGAAAGTGTTGTTCTGCTCCGGGTCGAGCACCTCGAGGAGTGCCGAAGACGGGTCACCGCGGAAATCCATTGACATCTTGTCGATCTCGTCGAGCAGAAAGACCGGGTTTACGGTACCGGCCTTTTTCATCATCTGGATGATGCGGCCCGGCAGTGCGCCGACGTACGTGCGGCGGTGTCCGCGAATCTCGGCCTCGTCGCGCACTCCGCCAAGCGACATCCGGACGAATTTCCTTCCCAGTGCTCGCGCCACCGAACGGCCGAGCGACGTCTTTCCGACGCCCGGAGGCCCGACGAAACACAGAATGGGCCCTTTCAGTTTTTTGGAAAGGTGCCGCACTGCGATAAACTCGATTATGCGTTCCTTGACTTCATCGAGACCATAGTGGTCCTCGTTTAGAACGTCCAGGGCGTGGTCGATATCGCGGTTGTCCACGGTTTTCTTGTGCCAGGGCACGTCGCGCAGCCATTCGATATAGGTGCGCACCACCGCGGACTCGGCCGAAAGCGGCGGCATCTTCTCGAGGCGTTTGACCTCCTTGATTGCCTTGGCCTTGGCCTCCTTGCTCATCCGCGCATCTTCGATCGATTTGGTGAACTCCTCTATTTCATCCGCCGTGTCGTCGTTCTGGCCCAGCTCCTTCTTGATTACCTTCATCTGTTCGTTGAGGTAATATTCCTTCTGGGTTTTTTCCATCTGCTTGCGGACTTTACCCTGGATCTTCTTCTCTATGTACATGATGTCGATCTCGCCGTTGATGAGCTCGATCAGTTTTTCTATCCGCTCGTCGGCCTTGCCTATCTCGAGGAGCGACTGCTTGAGGTCGAGGCGCATATTTATGTACGACGCCACGACGTCCGCCAGATGCGACAGGTCTTCGATGCCGTTTACCGTGGTGAGCGCCTCCTGGGGAACCTTCTTGTTGAGCTTGATGTATTTCTCGAAGGTTTCGAGAAGTGCGCGTTTGAGAGCCGCCGTCTCCTTGTCGGCGTCGATCGGCCTCTCTATGTCTTTGACTCCAACATCGAAAAAATCACCCTTGTCCTCGAAATCGGCCAGGTATCCGCGTGAAAGCCCTTCTACGAGAACCTTGATGGTGCCGTCGGGAAGCTTGAGGAGCTGGAGGATCTCCGATATTGTGCCAACCTCATAGAGATCACCCTTCGCCGGAACGGTAATCTGTGCGTCCGTTTGAGTGACAAGCACGATGAGACGGTCGCCCTTCATCGCCGCGTCGAGCGCGCTTATCGATTTCTCACGGCCGACGAAAAGCGGAATTACCATATGTGGATACACCACCACGTCCCTCAGGGGAAGCAACGGGTACTTTTTATTATAATCGATGATACGCTTCATGTGAACCTCGTAGTTTGTGCAATGGACCACGGAACAAAACTTCCGCCGGCTTTTTGTCTGTAAGCCGGGTGTGCCGCTGGTCGACCGAGTTTAAGCCGTTTTCTCTTCCCCCACCTTGTAAACAACCTTTGCGTCGGCCGCGCCGCGCACCATTTCGTCGGTGATGATGATCTGGGAGATGCCCCCTTTGGACGGGATTTCATACATGTGGTTTAACATGATCTTTTCAAGCACCGCCCGAAGCCCGCGAGCGCCCGATTCCTTCTGCATCGCGATGGTCGCGATCTCGAGTATCGCGCTTTCTGTGAACACAAGGTCCACGTCTTCGAACGAGAATATCTTCCTGAACTGTTTGATAAGCGCGTTCTTGGGCTCGGTTAGGATGCGCTTGAGCGCCTCGATGTCGAGCTCTTCGAGCACGGAGATTATCGGAATACGTCCGATGAACTCCGGGATCAACCCGAACTTTATGAGGTCTTCCGTGTGGAGTTCGCCGAGGATGTTGGCGATCTTGATTTCCTTTACGGACTGAATATTCGCCCCGAAGCCCATGCTCTTGTTGCCCACACGGGTCTGGACGAGCTTCTCGAGACCGACAAAGGCCCCGCCGCAGATGAACAGGATGTTCTTGGTGTTGATGGGGATGAATTCCTGGTGCGGGTGTTTTCTGCCGCCCTGGGGCGGAACACTGGCGACCGTCCCCTCGATGATCTTGAGGAGCGCCTGCTGAACGCCCTCGCCTGAAACGTCGCGCGTGATCGAAGGGTTCTCGGACTTTCGCGAGATCTTGTCGATCTCGTCGAGGTAAATTATGCCTATCTCCGCTTTTTTCACGTCGCCGTCGGCGTTCTGGATGAGGCGCAGGAGGATGTTCTCCACGTCCTCGCCAACGTACCCCGCTTCGGTAAGGGAGGTGGCGTCGGCTATGGCGAAGGGCACGCGCAGAATCCGCGCAAGCGTCTGCGCCAGCAGCGTCTTCCCCGAACCCGTGGGCCCGATCAGCAATATGTTGCTTTTCTCGAGCTCCACGTCATCTTTATGGAGCCCGGTGTTGCTGGCAATGCGCTTGTAATGATTATAGACCGCCACGGCCAGCGTCTTTTTGGCCAGTTCCTGGCCGATGACGTACTGGTCGAGTATATCCTTGATCTGGTGCGGCTTGGGAAGGTTTCCGAAGTTCTTTTCGATGCTGTTGGATTCCCAGTCCTCGGAAACGATCTCGTTGCAGAGCTCTATGCATTCATCGCAGATATAGACACCTGGTCCCGCGACGAGTTTCTTGACTATTTCCTGGCTTTTGCCGCAAAAAGAACAGCTCAGCTTTTCATTTCCTTCCTTCTTTTTGGTGGCCATTGTAACCTCGCTTTAAATCTATGCGCACCTCTCCCTCTTATTCCGTTACTTCTTCTTTTTTTCAATGATCTTGTCGATCAGTCCGTAATCGAGCGCGTCTTGCGGTGACATGAAGTTGTCCCTGTCGAGATCCTTGTCGACTTTCTCGGCTTTCTGCCCGGTGTGATACGCGTATATCTCGTTCAATCGCTGCTTGGTCTTAATGATTTCGTTCGCGTGGATCATGATATCGGTCGCCTGACCCTGAAAACCGGCCGACGGCTGATGTATCATGATGCGTGAATTGGGAAGCGTCGAGCGCTTGCCCTTCGCCCCGGCCGTCAGGAGCAGCGAGCCCATGGACGCCGCCTGCCCGATGCAGATGGTCGCAACGTCGGGCTTGATGTACTGCATGGTATCATAGATGGCAAGCCCCGAAGTGACGATCCCTCCCGGCGAGTTTATATAGAGGAAGATGTCCTTGTCGGGGTCCTCCGCCTCCAGGAACAGAAGCTGGGCGATCACCAGGCTCGAAATATGGTCGTCTATGGCTTCGCCAAGAAAGACGATACGGTCTTTAAGAAGGCGCGAGTATATGTCGTACGACCGCTCTCCCCGCGACGTCTGTTCTACGACTATCGGAACAAGGCTCATGGCGCAGATCTCCTCGATGGCATGCTTTACGGGACGGATTCAATATTAGTGTCGGCATTCCGCCGCCGGTTACACCAATCCTTTTTGGACCGGCATACGGTATATATAGCTCATCCGCCGACAAAATTCAAATATTATTCAGCTTTGATGAATTCGTCCAGTTTCTGGGGCCTGCCCTTCTCTATTTTTGCGTTTTCGTAAATGAAATCGAGCGCGCTCTCCATCACCAGATCAGACTCGATGCTTTCCCGCGAATTGTTTTCGTCGATTATCTTTTCAAGTTCCTCGACGCTCCGTTTGTTCCTTTTCGCGATGCTTTCGAGCACCTCGCGATACTTGTCCTCGGGAACCTTAAGCTCCTCCTTCTCGGCTATCTTCGAGAGTACCAGCGTCGACTTGATATTGGAAGCGGCCTCGGCGCGCAGCCTGCCCGAAAACTCTTCCGCGTTGATCCCGATGGTCGAGCTGAACTCGTTGATGTCCTCCGAAAAATATCCGGTCCGCTCCTGGACGCGCCTGAAAAGCGCCTCCATCTCCTTTTCGATCATGGAGAGCGGCAGGTCGAACGTGCTTTTTTCCACGACCTCTTTTAAGAGCTTTCCCTTGGCCTCGGATTTCGCCTTTTCGGCGACGAATTTCTCTATGTTCGCGCGGATCCCGTTTTTCATCTCCTCGAGTGAACCATATTCCCCCAGATCTTTGGCGAAATCATCGTCAAGCGCGGGAAGGTCCATACGGTTGATCTCCTCGACCCGCACGATATAACGCGCGTTCTGCCCTGCGAGGTCCCTGACCTCGTAGTCTTTGGGATACTTTATCTTTACTTCCTTCTCCTGGCCGGATTTCATGCCCATAACGTCGCCGTCGAAACCGTAGTCGGCCTTGCTCTTGCCGACGATCATGTTGTATTCCTTGAACTCAACGCCGTCGACCCGGTCAGGCTCCACGTCGTCGATCCGCTTGATCCTGATCTTCACCATGTCGCCCTTTGCCACGCGGGCGTCGTCGCCTTCCTTTTTCGATACGTTCGCGTGGCGCTCGCGAAGCGTTTCGATCTCGCGTTTAACGTCGTCGTCGGTGATCTTACATGCCCGCTCGGAGGCTTTGACGCCCTTGTAATCCCCGACCTCGACGACCGGCATCGTCTCGAAAACGGCGGTGAAGGCGAACGCGCCTCCGCGTTTTATCGAGTCAAAATCGAAACGCGGCGGCGCTATCGGCCTGTAGCCTTTTTCCGTCATCGCGTCCACGTAGACCGAACGCAGCAGGTTCTCGGCCACCTCCTGGTCCGCCATCGCTGCGAACTTGCGCTCTATGAGTTCAAGCGGGACCTTGCCTTTGCGGTACCCGTCGATCTTGGCATTACCGCGGATTTTTTCGTAAACGGACTTGTATTCAGTCTCCACGCGGTTTTCCGGCACCTCTACACGGATCTCCATTTGTGCGTTCTCAAGCTTCTTTTCCGAAATAATCAAGGTATGTTCTCCCTCACGCTATGGTTATGCCGAGGCGGCCGGGGGCCGCTTCCCTGTTCTCTTTCCACGCGGTATGTTCCGATATTGATGGCATAAAACGCCGGGATGGCTTTTATCGACTCCAGCTTACCGCAAATCAACCGAAATCCACTATTTATACATCGGGATAATATTTCAATAAGAAAAATTTGAGGTTGAGCCTCTCATATTCAACATGCCGCCACGAGTATCAAAGAATATTTGAAAGCATACTGGGGACTACTTTTCGATGGAACCGCAGATCACAGGAAAAATCGAAGACTTCATCAAAACCCTCGGCGAAGAGGAATTGCGCTATCTAAACCGGCCCGTTATCGAACGCCTCAACCCCGCCAGTCCGGGCCTGCGGTTTCACAAACTCGAAAAGGCGGAGGATAAGAATTTCCGGCCGGTACGGGTAAACAGCGATATCAGGATCATTGTTCATATTCAATCATTGCGCGGTTCGCTGCCGGAATACATCCGCTCGGTAAAAAGGGCCCAATAAAAAAACCCCCGGTTTATCCAGGGGCTTCTGAGCGGGAAACGGGATTTGAACCCGCGACGTCAACCTTGGCAAGGTTGCACTCTACCACTGAGTTATTCCCGCGTTGTTTGCGAGCGAAGGGACTTGAACCCCCACACCTTACGGTACCAGATCCTAAGTCTGGCGCGTCTGCCAGTTCCGCCACGCTCGCCCTCCAGTCAAATATCGGCGCAAGGGTGTTATTTTCAACAACTTTTCTCCGTGCGCCCGGCCTGCCCGGGGAGAGGCGGATTGGGTTGCCCGAGAATCGAACTCGGAACCTACTGATTAAGAGTCAGGTGCTCTGCCAGTTGAGCTAGCAACCCTCGGCGTCGCTTACAATAGGAGAAACGCGCGGCGGCTGTCAAGTTTTTTTCTGCCCAAAAACGTGTACTGTAATAAACGCGCGCGCACCGGTACGCCGGCCGTGATTGTTTAAGAGTATCGCCTCTTACAGGCCGATACGGTGATGCTCCTCCTGCACGCGAACGCACCAGTCGCCCACGTTCCAGTCGCCGAATACGCCCATGCCGCCCAGTTCGTTCTCGCCGCAGTACACGGGCACATGAATAACGGCAAGCCCGTCATGCGCGCGCGCACGCACAAGCGCCGCACGCAGCTCGCTTATCGATGTCCCACCGGAAATACTTAGCACGCCACGCACCGAATTCGCCATCGCGACATAGTCGACTTCGACCGAATCGGCCGTTTTGTACGTCTTTGAATACTGCGCGTTCTGCAGCCCCGAAATGGCTGCCATGCGCCGGTTGTCGAAGATCACCACGCATCCCCGCACGCCGTGCTCGATGCCGTCGATGAGTATTTGGGGATTCATCGTGAAACTGCCGTCACCGGAGAAGGCCACCGGATAAAACGGCCGCTCGGCCATTGCAGCGGCAAGCACCGCCGAGGCGGCGAAACCCATGAACGAGGAGCCGGTGTCGGTGAGCGTCTGTCCCTCGCGCTCGTCCCCGACAATCTGGAATGCGTTGGCCTGCACATCGCCGGCGTCGAAGAGCTTGACGGCGCCGGCTTCGTCGGCCCAGTCGCAGACCGCCTTGATGGCGGCCGGCTGGGTGAGTACTTCCTTTTTCCATACCACGTCGTACAGCGCGGGCGTGTCGTAGCGCGCACGCCTGAAGGCCTCCCATTCAGCACGTTTGCCGAAGACCGCCACCGCCCATTCCGAGCTCCCGTCGACCGGTCGGAACCCTTCGGCTTTCAGGTGATCGATCCAGGCGCGCAGGTTGCGCCGGGCGTCGCCGATAACCGCGACCGAACGGTTGTAGTGTGCGGCGTGCTGTGGTTCCATGTTGAAATTAATTACGGCATCGGCCTTTTTCCAGGCCGTTCCCGAACAGTCCCACTGGCACACCGCGCGCGCTCCGACCACCACCGCGAGGTCCGCCTCGTTCATTGCGTAGTTGCCCGAGATCGAACCCTTCGACCCTCCGACGGTCATGTAGCGTGGCTCTGAATTGGGGACGATGCCCGAGGCGCTCGGACCGGCGACGATGGCCGCGTCGAGCAGCCCGGCGAGCTCGACCAGTTCCGGTCCGCAGCCCCTCGCCCCCTGACCGATCTTGATGGTTACGCGCTTCGCCCTCCCGGCCAGCGCGCTCGCCCGTTCGAATACGCCCGCATCCGTACAGGCCGGCGGGCTCGATTCGAACCTTCCGGGAAATTCGAGAACATTACAGTCTTTAATAATCACCGGCTGGGTGTTCATCGGTGCCAGCAGAAAAAACGGACCGCTGAAACCAATTTGCCCTGTATGAACCGCCCCGCGTCTGAGCGCGGTAAAGATCGAACGCGGCTCTTGAAGAGAGTACGCGTTTCCCATGATTCCCGTCAGTTTCAAAAACTGGTACTGTTCGTCTCGGGGAATCTGCTGCATGTTGAAGCCTTCGTCGTGAGTGGTCTCGTCGCCGTAGATGTGGTACACTCCGACACCGTTGGACGCGGCGCAGAGCGAACCGGCGAACGCGTGCAAGGCCCCCGGGCCGATGGAAGTAATGACCGCGGCGGTCTCGCCGGTCAGCATCTTCAGCGCCGTCACGGCGTGAGCGGCGGCCGTTTCGTGACGCACGTTGAAGGTTTTTACCAGCCCCTCTTCCTCGTAAACACGCAGCACCTCGGCGATGTCGGTCGTGCCATGCCCGAATATCCCGACATATTTCCTCACTCCCTGGTTATAGAGGCCCAGCACGAGGGCTTCGGAGAGCGAAATATCCTGGAATTGCGGCATTGACCGCGACTCGACGGCGGCGGATATGGACCCGTGTTCAGCGATCAATCGTGCACGATTCATTCGTTCGTTCATATCATTGCCTCGTTTTCCCCCAAACAACATGTCGTATGGTATTGCCAATGCCCCGGACCGCCGGGGAGCTATGCAAGTTTCTTTATCGCGCTACTCAGTTCCCCGTTGGCAAGCGTGGCCGGGTCGAGCGTTTCCATCACGCGCGGAAACGAGAGGACCGTTTTTACTATCTGTGCATCGAGTCGCCCGAGAATTTCGGCCATCGAATGATGCGTTCGCTTTGAGATGTCGAAAAGCGTTTTTCGGCTCTCGCGCTGCGAGGCCTGGCGGTGGGCGGGGTAACCGACTCCGGGCTCGACGCTGAAGATGCGGTCGAATATGAATCTGAAGTTGACGTCGCCCGCCCAGCCGAACTGGTAGAGCATGGGAAGCGAGACGCAGTTGCCGCCGTTGATCTGGGTAAAGAGCCAGGCCGCTATGGGATCGGCGACCAGGCCGCATACGATACCGGGGTACTGCACGACCGAATTGAGAAAACCAAGGCCCGTTCCACAGCCGCCGACCACGTAATCGACCCGGCCGGCGTTAATCAACAGGGCCGCGAGCAGGCCCGCGTGTATGTACGTAAGCTCGGGCTGTCCGCCGGTCTTCGTCATTCCGGCGTTTAGGATCTCGTGGCCCCTGCCCTCGAGCGCCGCCATAACGTCCGCATTGCGGTCGCCCGCGCTCGTTTCATTGATCACCGCTATCTTCATGATGCACCCTCCCCGGTATCCGGGCCGCTCGTACGGCCGTTGTGATTTCACCGCATCAGCACAAAAACGATCCGGCGCTACGACATGGAACCATCACCGCTTCATTCCCAGTATCGCCCTTGCCTCGCCTGCGGTCGCGACCTCCCTTCCAAGCTCGCGCGCCAGTCTGACAATGCGCTCGACGAGTTGTGCGTTCGATTTTGCCGGCTCGCCCTTCCGGTAGTTTACGCAATCCTCCAGGCCCGTGCGCGCGTGGCCGCCGGAGAGGACCGCCATCGTATTCATCGGCAACTGGGCCCGGCCGATTCCGGACACATTGAAGACCGAGCCCCGCGGCAGATGGTCGATCATTATCGCGAGATTTTTCAGTGTCCCCGGATAGCCGCCCATGCCGCCGACACCCATTACGAAGTTGATGTAATACGGCGCGGCGAGCAGCCCCTGTTTTATCAGGTTTTCGATCTCGCCGAACATCGATGGATTGTAGACCTCCATCTCGGGCTTGATGCCGCGCTCGAGCATCGCTTTCGCGAAGGCTTCGATCTCCAATCTGAGGTTGATGAAGGGCAGCTCTTTCCCCTGGTGGAAGAAGACGACCGAGCCCATGTTGAGCGAGGCCATCTCCGGGCCGGCGTCGAGGCTGGTGATGCGCTCGTTGATGGGAAGTCCCGGGCCGCCCGTTGTGTTCTGTATGATGATGTCGCAGCGCGCGCGGATGCCCTGGTTCATCTCGGCGAATATGCGCGCATCGGCCACTCCTTTCCCGGCCCCGTCGCGCGCGTGGAGATGGACCACGGCCGCGCCGGCCTCGTAACAACGGAGGGCCTCGCGGATGATCTCGTCGGGCTGCTCTGGCAGGGCCGGGTTCGCTTCCTTGCCGTGGATGCCGCCGGTGAGGGCGGCCGTTATTATCAGTTTATCCATGTCCGTACCCCTCTGTTGGTTTTACCGAACCATTTAAAATGTCAACGATTCCAAATCGTCCGTCCCCATTGGGCGAGCGCCGATGCCGCCGCCACCCAGCGAGCGACATCCGGGAACACGGGGACGCCGGCACTTCGAAGGGCGTCGGACATCCTTTCCGTATAGCCGCCACCTGCGGCGCAACAGACGATGGGTTTTGCGCGTGTGGCGCTCAATGCGCCGATGCGCCCGACGATGCTTTCATCGAGCGGCGTGTCCTGAAATACGAAGAAGGGCATGATGATGTCCACTCTATCATCGTCCATGAGAGTTTTAATGACGTATTCGTAGTCGGCCGCCGTGGCCGAGCCGGTTACGTCGACCGGATTCTCCACTATATAAAAAAAGCTGAAATGCTCGCGCATGGCCTTTACCGAGTCGCGGCCGAGCGTTACAAGCTCGAGGCCCGTACGCGGAAAATGGTCGAGCGCGTTTACCATGGGCCCCGCCCCGTTCGAGAGCATTGCGGCCCTGTTCCCCCGCGCCGGCGGCTGGAGCGCAAGCGCCTCGCACGAGGCGTAGAGCTCGTGGAACGAATCGGCGAGCACGATTCCGTGCCTGCGCATCACGCCCTCGTACACCTCGTAGCTTCCGCCGAAGGCGCCAGTGTGCGAAACCGAGGCCTGGGCCGACTGCCTGTTGCGTCCCGTCTTAAAGACGACCACCGGCTTGCCCGCCCGCACGGCCATCGATGAGGCCTCGATGAATTTTCTCCCGTTCCCCAGTCCCTCGATATAGCTTCCGATCACCCTGGTTTCGGCGTCGTCCGCGAGGTGCGCGATGAGGTCGCCCTCGTCCACGTCAACGCGGTTGCCGTAGCTCACCATCTTCGAAACGCCGGTGATGCGCGCCTCCTCGAGAAAGACGCAGCCCCAGGTGCCGCTCTGAGTGATGAAGCTCATGGGGCCCGCCGGCGGGCGCGCGAGGCGCTCGTGGCTGTGGAAGAACGAGTCGAAGCGGCTCGCACCGTCGAACGACCCGATGCAGTTGGGGCCGATTAGCCGTATGTCGAGCGCGCGTGCCTTTCGTGCGATTTCGCGCTCCAGCTCCGCCCGCTCGCCGCCGAGCTCCTTGCCTCCTCCCGAAACGATGAGGGCGTTATGGCAGCCCAGGCGCGCCATCTCGTCTAGTATCTCAGGCATGCGCGCAAGGTCCACCACGACCACCACGAGCTCGGGCGTTTCGGGGAGCGCTGCGAGTTCGGGATAACTCCTGAGGCCCATGAGCGAATCGGAATTGGGATTGATGGGATACACTTTCCCCGCATACTCATAGTTGACGAGCGAATCGAGGATGACATTGCCGATTTTGCCCGGTGTCGATGACGCACCCATCACGGCGACCGAAGCAGGTTTGAAAAAAGACGCGAGCCTTTCGGTGCGCGGTTTTTCGTATTCCCCCTTTGTTCCCGCAACTTCCTTCACGAGCACCATCTTGGCGTCGACCACCGAAACGCCCGCGGCGGTGGCGATGATGGGATTGAAGTCGACCGATTCGTACAGCTCCGCCGCTTCGATACCGAGGTCGGCGATACGCACGACGGCGTCGACCAGCGCTTCCATTTTAATTGCCGCGGCGCCGCGGTAGCCGTCAAGCAGGGCGCGGCCTTTCAGGCCCGCAATCATCCCCTCGATCTCTCCGCGCGACACCGGCAGGTCCCGGAACGCGACGTCCTCCAATAGATCGGTGAAGACACCGCCGAGTCCCACCATTATAAGCGGGCCGAATACCGGGTCGTTCTGCAGACCGACTATGATTTCGATCCCGCTTTCGGCCTGCTCCTCGATAAGGATGCCGAGATAGCCCGGTACTTTTTTCGAAACGAACATGCCATGCATCTCGTCGAAATTCTTGAGCAATTTTTCCTCGGAGCTTACTCCGGTGCGCACTCCGCCGAGCTCGGTCTTATGCAGCACGCCGTCCGAAGCGAGTTTGAGCACCAGCGGATACCTGAGCGTCTTCGCCGCGCCAAGCGCTTCTTTCCGTTCAGCGCAGAGAATACCTCTGGGGACCGGCACTCCACGCCGGGCCAGCATGGCCTTCATCTCGTGTTCGGGCACAGCGCGCGCACCCCTCCCGGAGAGATCCCTGCAGCGCTCTGCGAAGGAATCCATCATGTCATCCATTGTTCTTTTCCCCCGCGGATTTTGCCGCCTTTACGCTTTCCATGATGTACGATGTATCGATCGCCGGCACGAATACGCAGGCGATGCGCACCGGTTCGCTTCCCGTGTTCAACGTCTTGTGTTCCACCCCGGGAGGCGCGTACATCGCCACACCGGGCTTCAATTCAAATTCCTTTCCATCCATCCAGGCCCTGCCGCTTCCGGACATGATGATCATGAGCTCGCCCGAAACGGGATGCGCGTGCAAATCGGTGCACCCCCCGTTGGGTGCGAGAATAGATTCGATGAGCGAAAATCCCTGCACCGCCGCGTCCGTATCGGGCGACATGATCACCTTCAGCTCACGCTCGAACGGCTTATCGACTTTCGCCGACTGTATACTGTTCATATCCACGATCGGCATGAGTGTTCCTCTTTCAAATTCGCCCCATCGTCGAAGGGGCGTAAGATATCCCTTAACATTGGGGGATTGGCGCGTGTGACCGTTTATTAAAAACGCCGCCCGCGTTTTGCGTAATATACATTTATATTGCATCTATGTCAACAATTTCACACTAATTTATTTTTTTTCTCCGCGCTATTTCTCGTTGACAATCGGGCATGCACTATTATTGCATAGTGCGAAATGGGCGCGACAATACAATCACTCGAGCGCGGCCTCGAAATAATGGGAGTGATCGCGCGGGCCGGACGCCCGCTCTCGCTTACCGAAATCTCGGAGAGCTTTTCGATTGACCGGTCCTCGGTTTTTCGCCTCTTAAGCACGCTGGCGAAGCACAATTTTGTGTTTCAAGACCCCGACACAAAGCGCTATTCGCTCGGTTTCCGAATGCTGGAGTATGCCGGCCTGTATGGTGAGCAGTCGCATCTGGAAAGCCTCATACGACCCATCATGCGGCGGATCCTCGCGTCGACGAAGCAAAACACCCATCTGGCAATACTGGACGGCGCCGAGGTGGTCTTTGTCGCCGTTGAACAGCCAAGGGAATCGATTTCGCTCAATCTATCCGTCGGCATGCGCGAGCCCTCGACGGTCACGGCACTTGGCAGGGCACTCCTCGCGTTCAGAGACGCGGACACCGTCGAAAGCGCGCTTTCCGCCGCCGAATATCGCAGATATACCGAAAAATCGCCGCGTTCCGCCAAAGAGGTGATGCGCTCTCTCGACTCCGTCCGCGCTCGCAGGCTTGCCATCGATGACGGAGAATACAAGAAGGGTATCGTCTGTTTCGCCTCGCCGGTCCTCAATCACCGGAAGGAGGCGCTTTTTTCAATCGGAATATCCGGCCCGTCCGACCTCATACGGCCGCAGGCCGACAGTTATGCGGAGATCGTACGACAGTCGGGTATCGACGCGTCGCTGCTCCTCGGCTATCCCCAGTAACCGGCTTTGGGACCGTCCGCTTCGAGTTGTTTTCTTTTTGGGCTTTTAACCGGCGGAAGGCAGGTAAATACTGAACCTCGAACCTGAACCCTCTTCCGAATCCAGCACAATGGTCCCGCCGTGTTTTTTTACTATCGAGTACACAATCGCAAGCCCCAGGCCGCTCCCCTTCCGCTTGGTAGAAAAATACGGATCGAACACGCGCTCTCGCAACATCCTCGGTATGCCTACTCCGGAATCCTCCACGGATATCCTTATATAATCTCCGGGGGCGAGCGCAAATGCGTCCCCCTCTCCGATTTTAACCCGCTGCGCGGCGAACCTCACCAGGCCGCCTGCGGGCATGGCCTGTTCCGCGTTGATGGCGAGGTTCTGTATCACCTGAATCAACTGACCACTGTCGGCCATTACGTCGCCAAGATCATCGGGTAAATCGAATTCGCAGAGCACGCCCCTGCCGTCCAGGCAGACATTGGCGGCTTCCCTGATAAGCGGACCGATTTCAATCTTTTCCCTTACCGGTTCGCCTCCGCGCGCGAAGGTGAGGAGCTGGCGGGTGAGATCGCGCGCCTGCGTTATCGCCCTTTCGGCGTTTTCGAGATAACGGTACGTTTCCATCTTTTCGTCCGACCGGACTTTCGCAAGGGAGACATTCCCGAGAATGGTGGTCAACAGGTTGTTGAAATCGTGGGCAATACCGCCTGCCAGCTCGCCTATCGATTCCAGCCTCTGCGCTTTCCGCAGCTCATCCTCGAGCCTCACGCGCCCGGTAATATCGCGAATCACCAGTACCGCCCCGCCCGGCATGTCGAAACGCCCGCGAAGGGTCGTCGCCGAATATTCCACGATTTTCGCGGCGCCGTTCCGTGCGATGAGGCTCGCCCTGCGCAATGAGCCCGCGCCTTTTTCTCTATCCGGCATTTCTCCGAACGGGTCCGGTACGGGGTTGTCCGTCTGTTCGTCGATCATTGTAAGAATCTCGTCAACTGGCCTGCCCTCGGCTTCGCCCGAGGACCAGCCGGTAAACGATTCGGCGGCCGGATTGAAAAGAATCACGCGCCCTTCGCGGTCGACGGTAATAATGCCGTCGGCAATATCCCGTATCGTAACCGCCAGCCTCGCTTTTTCGGCCTCAAGCGCCGTTTCCGCCACTTTGCGCTCTGTGATGTCCTGCACGGCGCTGACCAGTCGCACCACGCGCCGCTCTTTCTCGTCCCAATAGGGAAACACCGTGTCCCTGATCCACCTCAGGCTTCCATCGGCCGCGAAAATCCTTGCTTCCACCGTCCCGATATTGCCCTTCAATAGCTCTGGTATCGCTTTTTTAAAAAGGTGTATATCGTCGGGGTGAACTATTTCGAGCCATAAATCGAAGGAACCAAGGCGATCGAGCGGATAGCCCATAGTTTGAATAAATTTACCCGCCGTCCACTCTCTCTCGAAACTTCCGTCGGAATTGAGCCGGAGACTGCTCGCCGCGTCGATGGCAATTTCCGAAAGTATTCGGTACCTCTCCTCGGATTTACGGAGCGATTCTCTGGAGTCGACGATATCGGTTATATCGGTGAGTACCCCGCGTAACCCTGCAGCCTTCCCGTTAACGCGCACCACGTTGTCGAAAATCCTTACCCAGCGGACATCGCCGCTCTTCGTGACGACCCGATACTCTCCCGGGCGGGATCTTCCCTCTAATGATTCGACGAAATCTTTGTTAACGCGGGAGATGTCCTCATCATGGAAAAAGCCCAGATAAGACGCCCCTGTGATCTCATCAGTTGAATAACCGAGTATCGCCTCGATAGCGGGGCTGATATAGGTCACCAGTCCTTCGTGGTCCACCTCGTAGATGACATCGCTGATATCCTCCACCATCCGGCGATATTTTTCCTCGCTCTCCTTCAGGCGCGTTTCGAGGCAGTGCCGCCGCATCGCCGTTTCGAGGGCCGAGAACAGGTCCAGGTCCCGTATCGGTTTCATTAAGATGCCGTAAGGGTCCGTCTCGCGGGCGCTTTTAAGCGTGTCGGGGTCCGCATGCGCAGTAATATAGACCACCGGAATCCCGCGCCGGGCGTACAGCTCCTCCGCCGCCTGGATGCCGCTCATTTTACCGGAGAGGGTTATATCCATCAGCACTATATCGGGCTTCGTGCTTACGGACAACTCCAGCGACACTTCCCCGCTTACGGCGATACCGGAAACCTCATATCCGAGATTATCGAGACGGGCCGCCAGATCCGCGGCAATGAGCGCTTCGTCCTCAACTATCAGTACGCGCTTTTTTGACATGCTTTTCCCCTACGGCCGGCGGCATTTTATCGCATTAGTTTTTTTGAATTAAATTCGAAATACCAGTTTCGAGGAAAGTCAATTTTGCGCAAGAAGTTATTCCGTAAATTTCAAACGGCATCCTGTGATGGGAAATTTGTCCACTTGATGCAACGAGACGTTTTAATCCGAACCTGATCGAACCCGGCGGGCATTTTGAGATTTAGCGAAGTCGGTATCCTTTTATGGCGATCCCCATGTCGCAAACGCGAGACTAAGTACGACTGCAATGAGCATGCGAATTCCTTCCGCGATCCCCGATCGCCAATTGCCGCGTCGCTTATCCCGAATTCGAGGCGTATCGACGCAACCTCCGGGCCGACGGCCGTTATGCACGTGTAGCTTGAAAGTGGCGAGACCTGCGCGGAATGCGGGCGAAAGCGCGCACCCTCCCCAATCTACAGCTTGAAAACGTTCCTCAGTTTCAATCCCTCTTCCGCCCTGCCTTCCAGTTTGAGTTTGCCCTGTATCAGCGCCATCTCGATGCGCTTTTTCCCCATAAGTATGGCCGCCCACACTCCCGCCGGCACTTTTACCACGAGAATGGCGTCGCGCGGGATCGTTCCGCGCGTGAGGCGCGCCTTCCCGTTATCAATCTCGAGGCCGAAGAGTTCTTCGGGAGAGCCGCCGTCAGCGAGCAGGCGCAGCCCGATCACGGCACTCCACCCTTCGGCGCGACGCTCGTCGAACCGGGCCATCAGCCCTTCGGTGAGCTCCACCGCTCGTTTGGCATACCCCGGGTAATCGCCGCCGGAAAAGAATGTAAACCGTTTTTTCCGATAGGGGTTCGCGCGCACCTCGGCCATCCTCCTCCTGTATGAATAAAAAGCGGGAAACGCGGAGTCCATCTCATCGACGTATACCTCACGCCTGCGCGTGGCCGATCGCTGTATCGCAAGGTCGAGTCGCAGTATCTCGCGCCCGCCTTCGCCCGAGAGGAGCGGCGCTTCCTCCCCCTTTATCGCCGCGATGAAGTTTTTTGTCGCGCCGATAAATCCCTCACTATAGTCCGACTTCACGCCGGCAAAATGCTTCCATCGCTTCCCGTTGAAGAAACTGACCGGCGGCCCTCCAAGCACGTTTCCCGTGCAGCGGTGGACCATGATTATACCCCGGGTCCCGGTGATCTCGAACCATTCATCGTTCCCATAATATTTTGACGGGATGTGAAGGCCCGACGCGTTTGCGTAATCGCAGGTGCCGTACCGGGCGCCTCCCTCGCACTTCCACATGATGACCGCCGGCGAATCTATCACTCCGTCCGAAGAATCGATCCAGCTCGTGACCCGTTCGACCTTTCCCTGCAGAAAGGAAGCCACGGACCACAGGTGATGGCCGTGGTCGAAGGTCTGCATGGGCCTTCCCTCCATGCTCTCCTTCAAGCGCCACGCCCATGATGAGTCGGGTACAGCCCAGCCGCCGCTGCCGCCGCTGATGAACTTGATGCGCATATTGTTCGGATCGCCGATTTCCCCCGAATCGATCATTTTTTTCGCAAGGACGATCGGCGGATAAAAAAGATAGTTGTCGGTGACACGCAATATCTTTCCGGATTTTACCGATGCCTCTATCATGCGGTCAGCGCCCGGCAGGTCGATCGTCATTGGTTTCTGTATGGCGATGTGTTTGCCTGCGCGCGCCGCTTCGAGGACCATCTCCTCGTGAAGAAGCTGCGGGGTGAGGATCTCGACGGCGTCCACCTTGGGGTCGGCAAGCAGATCGCGGTAGTCCGCGTATGCCTTTTCGGCCTTCCACTCTTTTTTTCTCCGGGCTGTTGTCGGATCGTCGCAGTCAGATATGGCGTAGATTCTCGCGTCCCGGTTATTTTTATAGCCGGGATAGTGAAGATCCGCAATGCGACCGCAGCCTATTATTCCGACATTGATCGTGCTCATATCCCCCCGTGATAAAAGTGTATGTTTATTTTGCAATAAAATTGTATAATACGTATACATTTTGTCAATCATAAACGGCCATAACAGGAAAATTTGTCCGACCGCTCCAGCTTGCCGGGACTTCACTGTTTAAACGAAGTAAAACCATAATTCCCCTATTCCATAGATTATTAACAACAAGCCCATCACCGGGCCGAAAAATCGCGTTTCGCGTTTTTTACTTTAAAATTCGCGCAACATCCCAACATCATGTCGAATGACCGGCAACATGCCGGGAGAGCAGAATGGGAAAAACCAGGATCACACGAATCGATCTTACCGCGCTCCATGTCCCGTTTCACCGGCACGTCCGCGATCTTATGGCGCAGGGCGCCGGTGGACTGGGCATGGCCATCCCCGCGGAAGAGGAATGGCTGGGTGGCGATTTCGTCCTCTGCGCCCTGCACGACAACGAGGGACGTGTCGGCTGGGGCGAGGTGTTCGTCTGGCTCCCCGAAACCGGCGTTTCTCCGGGCCAGATCATCGACATCATACGGGCCTCGCTGTCAAGATACGTGATCGGAGAAAGTCCCTTCAACGTTGAGAAAATCATGCACCGGATGGAATCGAACGTCGCGCGCTGCGAAGCGGCCAAAGGGCTTCTTGACATGGCCTGTTACGACCTTGCGGCGAGGACGGCCGGTGTTGAGGCATGCGAGCTTATGGGAGGCGCGTGCACGCGGGAGTTGCCGCTCTGCGCGCTTGTCCCGCTTATGGATACGGCTTCTATGCTTGGCATCGGCCGCATGTTCTACGACGAGGGCTATCGCAGTTTCCGGCTCAAGCTCGGTATGAATATCAACGACGACATCGAGAAGGTCCGCTCGTTTCGCGAGACACTCGGAAACGACATACGCCTTCGGATCGATTACAACCAGGCCTACTCCGTGGCGGACGCGGTTCGGGCCATCCGGGCCATAGAGCCGTACCGGATCGATTTCGCCGAACAGCCCGTCCGCGCCGCGGATTATATCGGCATGGCCGAGGTCCAGCGGCAGGTCGCCGTTCCCGTCATGGCGCACGAGGGATGTTTTTCGCTGAGGGATTTTATAACGCTCGCCGAGCTTGGCGCGGTGCGCGTACTGGGCGTTAATTCCGAGCGTCCCGGCGGTGTTACGATGGCGCTACGCGCTATTGCGCTCGCCTGGTCGCGCGGAATGGGCGTGGTGATCCATAACCAGCCGCTCGGCATCGCGTCGGCCATGCATCTGCACCTTGCGGCCGCGCGATATCACTCGCTCGGCCATGCGGTGGAGCTCTTCGGCCATGCAATGCTCGAAAACGACCTTATCGTATCCCCGATCGATTACACCGGCGGTATCGCTAAACTGCCCGGCGGCCCCGGCTGGGGCGTCGAACCCGACCCGGCGGCGCTCGAAAAGTACAGGACCGCGGAAACCACTACAATAATGGAGTGACACCGAATGGCACACAATGACAGGCTCTACTTCAACGGCGACATCTACACTGTGGACGAGCGTACTTCCACGGTCGATGCGGTCGCGGTGCGCGACGGCGTCATCCTCGCTACGGGGATCCGCGCCGAGTGCGCTGCCCTCCTTGGCCCGGAACCGGAACTCGTCGATCTGGCGGGCGCGGCGATGCTTCCCGGTTTCATCGATTCCCATATGCACCCGGTCCTCATGATCTATTTCGATATGAACGTCAACCTGTTTTCGATTCATTCCCTCCCCGAGCTCCAGCGGGTTTTGCGCGCGGCGGCCGCCGGAAAGGCGCCAGGCGCCTGGGTGATCGGCCTTAACTTCGACGAGCAGCATTTCGAGAACCCGGTACTCCCGACGCGCCTCGACCTCGATGCCGCATGCCCCGACATCCCGACCATCGTCGTTAAGCACGATGGCCATATGCTCATCGCGAACACCAGGGCGATCGAGGCGGGAAGCGTTACGTCAGAGACGGCGGACCCTCCGGGCGGCGTGATCGACCGCGAGAATGACGGCTACCCGGCCGGCCCCTTTCGGGAGTACGCGGTCGCGCTCATCCTCGGGAAAATTCCTCTTCCCGGCGAAGACGATTTTTCCAAGGCATCCGCCGGCGCTTTCGGCAAACTCGCCTCGTACGGCATCACCTCGGCCGGAGTCATACTCCAGACCGGCAACGAGGGTCCCGGCGGCGATATCGGCGCATTCGACATACCGGTGCTGCAGGCGCTCGCGGAACGCATCCCAATCAGCATGTACGGAATCATGGCCTCTCCCGATCCGGGAAGCGTGCGCTTGATGATGACGCCCCCGCTTCATCACAATGGTCCCGGCCCCGTGCGCCGAATCGGCGCGATCAAGCTCTTCTCCGACGGCACCTTCGCCTCCTGCACCGCCTTCATGCGCGAGCCCTTCACAGATCAGCCCGACAAGTCAGGCTTCTTGGTTATCTCCCAGGACGAGCTCTATCGTCGGATGGAGGCGGCCCACCTGGCGGGCTTCCAACTCGCCATCCACGCAATCGGTGACGCCGCAAACCGCGCCTGCATCGACCTTTACGACCGCCTGCTGGCGGCCCACCCCCGTGCCGACCACAGGCATCGGCTCGAACATGCCTCGATCCTCGATCAGGCCATGATCGCCGATGTCAGACGCCTGGGCCTTGTCATCTCGTCCCAGCCGATGTTCATCCATTCCGAAAAGCTCTGGCTCCGCAAACGCCTGGGCGCCGAACGGGCAAAATGGACATATCCCTTTAAATCCATCATGGAAGCGGGCGTGCCGCTCGCCGGGTCCTCGGACACGCCGGTGGAGTCGGCGGACGTTCTTCACGCCATCCAGTGCTGCGTTACCCGCGAAGGATTCGAGACCCAGGAGTGCGTAAGCGCCGCGGAGGCCGTCCGCATGTATACTATAAACGCCGCATACGCACAGTTCGAGGAAAATATAAAGGGAAGCATTAGCCCGGGCAAACGGGCCGACTTCGTGGTGCTGGATAAAAATCCCGTACGCGTCGATCCTGATAAAATATTGTCGATTAAGGTGCTCAAAACGATAGTCGGCGGCGAGGTGATTTATTCGCGCACGTGATTACAAAATTGATTCGGAAAATAACCGAAAAGACAAGACGGGGGCCCCGCCGTGAGGCCGCCGAAACGAGCACGGCCCCATTCGTTTCGAACGGGAGCGGCGAGTGCGGACTCCCGCGCTACCTGATTGACGGAATTATCGCCGACCCGATTGCGGTGATGATAAAGCCGATGATCACCCCGACCTGGAAGAACGTATTCCCAAAAAACCCAAGCGTCCATTCCGGATTTTTAACATCACCGTATTTTCGCGCGCCACGCATCGTCGGCACCACGAGTATCGCCACAAGAAGGGCGATCGCCGACCCCGCTATCCCCATGAAGCCGATAAAATCGGTGAATTGGGCAAGCACGATGACAAGCGTGGGAAGCGTCGCGCACAGCCACGACACGCGGTCTCCAAGCTTCAGCCGTTCGTTAAACACTACTGCGAGCGCGAATGATATGGCCCAGTAGGAGGTGAGAAGCGCGAGCAGGATGAACAGGTTTCCGAAGATGAACGCCCAGTCCCCGATCGCCCTGCCCCACCCTATCATCGCCACGCGCGTCACCTCGGTCGAGATTCCCGTAACCATGACGGTTATTATCAGGGTGATAAAAAGGTTGATGCCCATGCCGAGGATAACGGCCTTCGGCGCCAGTTTGCGGTTCCAGTGCAGCCCCTCGACGGCCTGGGGCACCGAAAAAAGCGCCGAGAATGCGAACATGATCATCCCGAAAAGGGCGAGTCCCTCATTCATCGTCCCTTTCACGACGAAGTCGAGAGAGAATGGTTTCAGGAGGGTCGCAACCGATAGAACTCCCACGCAGATGAGCATGGCGATGACGGCATATTTCTCGCTGATACCGACCGCCTTCAGGCCGAAAAAAACAACCCCCGCCGCGACCGCATAGGTGATGCAGTGTCCGATCCAGACGGGCGCGCCGGTTAGTTCGGCGATGATCTCGCCGCCCCCGGCGAGATAGGCCGACAGGTTCGCATAAAACGCGAGTATTATCAGAACAAAGAATACCCAGGTAAAGATAAATCCGCCCTTGCCGCGGAAAAGATACCGGCTGAACAGCTCCACCAGCTGGCTTGACGACGACTCGTGCATCAGCGTCTCGGCGATCATTAAATGGATCAGCATGCTCAGAAGGTAGGCCGAAACGAGGAGTACGAAAAATACCGAAAGGCCGGTGAGCGATGCCAGGTACGGTACCGCCATTATGCCGCCTCCGACGCCGAAACCGGTAACGATAGAAGAGGCCTCGAAAAAGGTGAGCGTTTTTTTCTGCTGCATGGGGTTCCTTCCCTGAGAGGATATTCACCGCAAGGGTGATGGAATGGACGCAGGATACGGTGTTCCGGAGAGCCGGTCAAGCAGAAAGCAGGGACGGTCCGCTCTTACTCGTTTTTCGAACGATGATGAAGGAGCGTCGCCCGCGTGACCTTCCCCCCGAAACGGTCCCTCATGCTGTCGAGAACGCGTTCGGCGTCTTTCCCGCGATGGTCACGGTCCCCGTTTTTTTCGGTAGCTTCGAAGAGGTCCAGCTGGCATTCTTCCCGCTCCCCATCGCGCTCGAGGTTCGACACCCTGATCCCCACCAGGCGTACGCGTTTTTCTTTTCGGTCGAACCCGCGGAAATGCCGAACGGCCGTATTCCGTATGGTCTCCATATCGTTGACGTGTTCTGGAAGCGTCAGGCTTTTCGTGTGCGTCTCGAAACCCTCAAGGCGTATTTTAAGTGTGACGGTTCTTCCCTTAACGCCTTCCGAACGAAGCTTGTACGACAGAGTGTCGGCGATCCCGAAGAGGACGTGTTCCACGATCGCCGCGTCGTCGACGTCGCGTTCAAACGTCGTTTCCTCACTGTACGATTTACGTTCATACTCGTCGCAGACAGGCCTGTCGTCGATACCGTTGGCAAGCAGCCACAGGTGCTCACCCCATTTCCCAAGCAGTTTCTCCATGCGGGCCAGCGGAACGGAGGAAATGTCGCCGACCCTGTGATATCCCATCGACTCGAGATCCCTTTCGGTTTTCCTGCCCGCCCCCCATAACCGTCCGACCGGCAATGGGGCCAGAAACTCTCGTTCGCGCCCCGGCTCGCATATGGTCAGACCGTCGGGCTTTTGCAAGTCCGAGGCAATCTTCGCAACTGACTTGTTCGAGGCGATACCGACGCTCGCAGTGAGACCGGTGTCACGGCGTATCGCCCGCTTTATGCGGTTTCCCAGTTCCATTGGTTTGCCGAACAACCCCTCCGTCCCCGTGCAATCAAGAAAGGCCTCATCGATGCTGATCGGTTCGACGAGCGGCGTGAAGGTCCCCAGCACGTTCATCACAATGTCCGATAATTCCTGGTATCGTTCGAATCGAGGTGGAAGAAATATCGCGCCCGGGCATCGTTGATATGCCCGGGATATGGGCAGTGCCGAGTGAATTCCGAATACGCGCGCCTCGTACGAGGCTGCGCTAACCACCCCCCTGCCGCGTCCGCCGCGCGGATCCGCGCCCACCACGACGGGCTTTCCCCGATATTCAGGATTATCAAGCTGTTCGATGGAAGTAAAAAACGCGTCCATGTCGACATGAAGAACCAGGCGCGACATTGCCGCGGCCTCCTTCAATGTAATAGCAACAACTTAACATATATATAGCACACGTTTGGAATGTCAAAATAAAAACGACTCACCCGCACCACGCGGAACATATACCATCAGGGAAGCCGAGAGGGTGAAGATCCCGATCCGTTCCGGATACCTTTATTACTTTTCCACCAGAATCCCGTTTAGAAAAGTTCCCTTTAGCTCGCTTCCGTCCGGATACGACATGATACCCGTACCATGCATTGTGCCGTCCTTAAAATCGCCGGAATACTTTTTTCCGTCGGACCATACGATTGTTCCCTTCCCGTTGAATTCGCCTCGCCTGAAATCACCGGTGTATTTCGAACCGTCCGCCTGTATGAGCTCTCCTTTGCCATCCATGACGTTTTCCTTGAATGAGCCGCTGTACTTACGACCATCCGGCCAGGTAAGCGTGCCCATGCCATCGATTCTGCCGTAACGGTATTCTCCCGTATATTTCATTCCGTCGGGCCAGCTGTAGTTTCCCCTGCCATGCTGAACGCTCTTGACAAAGTCGCCCTCATATCGCGCACCATCCGGGAAAATAAACGTGCCTTTCCCGTTGGCGCAATCGCCATTGACACAGCCGGTCTTTTTCTGCATGGACTCGCAGCCCGATAAAGCCATTGAAACCACCGCAAGTAAAATCAAAGCTTGTTTCACGAAAACCCTCCTTGAGTCTGATTAAATCCGGAATTAAGACTGCCACTCCCGTAGCATTGAATATTTTTTAACATAACGAATTCGATGTGGTGTTTCAACAACAAAACGTCGCGGCCATCCGTCAGTCTTTTAAAATCTCCTTGACATGATTTTTTTAAAATGATGACCATCTGGTCATTATTTAAAAAGGAGTCAACACTCAATCAATGAAAATCGCCAATCGAACCATTGCGCCAGCCGTTTTCCTCCGCCTGCGCCCTTTTTTATTCACACTGACTGTCGCCGCCTCGTTTCTGCTCTGTTCCGTGCATGAGCCCGGCGACGCCAGTGATCGGTCCTCTTCAGTCCGGGTCCCGTTAAAAATCGACGCCCGTTTCGATGAAACCTCACTCTTCCTCGCCGGTAAAGAGATACCCACTACCTCCACGCTTCATACATACAGCCAGGGAATGGAATACCAGGCGTACCGCCGTCGAATGGACGCGAGTTGGAACCGTCTTCAGACCGCCAATTTACAGAAGATTGAGGCATGGCGCGAAAAGCATCTCCCGAAAAAATACACCGATACCGTGTTCTATCCGTTCAGCGGCCCGGACGTCCTCAACGCCCTCGCCTTCTTTCCAAACGGCACCGAATACGTCCTGTTCGGCCTGGAATCACCCGGCAGGGTTCCCGATCCTCATGCCCAGCCGCCCGCGCGACTGAACGCCGGACTCTCGGGCCTCAGTGTGGCGCTCGACAATGTGCTCAACGTCAATTACTTTAAGACCGTTCGCATGGAAAAGGAAGTCAGCACCGACTCCTTCAACAGCATCATCAGCGTAATACTCTTCTTTCTTTCGCGCAGCGATTACGAAGTGATAGAGGTCAAGAATGTATGGATTGCCGATAACGGCACGCTCACGGACATCGCACCTCTTAAAAAAACCGGAAAGACCGTTGCCGGGAGTGAGATCCTTTTCAGGAAGAACTCCTCATCGCCGCTGAAGCGCGTGCGTTATTTCCAGCTCAACGTCATCGACAATTCGCTCAAGATATACACCAATTTCATCCCGTATCTCGAAACCTATGGCCGGTATGCCACCATTCTCAAGTCGGCCTCATATCTGATGCACAATGAGGACAAGTTTACGAAGATTCGCTCGCTCGTGCTCGGCCACAGCGATTATGTTCTTCAAGATGATTCCGGGGCCGCACTCCGCTACTTCCCGACCGATACCTGGAAACTAACGTTCCATGGCACATACAGCAAACCGGTGCCGCTCTTCGCGAATCGCTACCAGACCGAGCTGGATAATATGATAAAGACGCACTCCACCGGACCGCTTCCATTCAGCTACGGTTACAATTTCAAGGAAAACGAATCGAACCTTATGTTCGCCGAGCGCATTAAAAAGGAGTAGCGGTGTCGTTACCCGAAAATGGCGATAACTTCATTCGCGGCCGGCGCCTATGGACGCTCGTTCTCGCCGCGCTTCTGCTTTTGCCGGCCGCCGCGTGCGCCGAAAGGCCCGACCGGACATTCACCGCGCTGAATGCCGGGCTTACGACCGTGGAGCTTCCGGCTTCGCTCGATGCGGCTCTTCCGGCGACTGTTCCTGTTGATATTTTCATACCGCCGCCGGGCGGGCGATGGGCGGGCGACGTACTGGTGCTTCCCGGATGGAATTTCTCGCGGAGGGAGTGGCATAGCAAAACCACCATCCTGCTCCTCGCGAGAGAACGCGGACTGCGCATGGTTTTCCCCGATATGCTTAAAAGCCTCTACGAGTCCCGCTATTATCCTGAAACACTCATGAAATGGGGACCAAGCCCCGGCGGCAGGTGGATACGGGAGGTTCTCATCCCCGGGATGAGAAAATACGGCATCTTCCTCGAAGGCGGCAACAATTATCTGCTCGGCCTGTCAACCGGTGCCCGCGGCGTCGCCCTTGTCAGCCTGGAGAACCCGGGGCTCTTCAGGGCCGGAGCGGCGCTCTCGGGCGACTTTGACCAGGCCGCGATGAAGCGCGACAGGCTTATGGCCGCCATGTACGGCCCGTATGATCGTTTCCCCGAACGCTGGACGACGGTCGACAATCCGTTGGCCCGTATTTCCGAATGGAAGATGCCGATCTACCTCGGCCACGGTAAAAAAGACGCCGTCGTGCCGTACGGGCAGACGCACATGTTCTATACCGTTCTAAGGGACGCACACCCGTCATTGCCCGTGGTTCTCAGCGCCCCCGAAAATGCGGCGCACGATTTCTCCTACTGGCAATCGGAGCTTGAACCCGCTTTCAGTTTTATGCTGTCACTTCGCTGACGCCTCGGCCCCGGAAAACCTTCTCCATATGAAAAATACGGGAACTCCGAGGGCCAGCACAGCCATGGCAAAAAGGGATGTTGTCGTCCAGTTCATGAGCGCCGCGGCCATCATGCCGATTGAGAGCGTTACATATATCAGCGGTACCACCGGATACAACGGTACGCGATACGGTCGAGACAGGCCCGGCTCCCTGCGGCGCATGATCATGAGGCCGATCACCGTCATCACCGGAAACACATTCAGCGCGAAACCCATATATATGACCAGTGTCATTGCGCTACCGGTGAAAATATATAACACCGTAAATGCTATCTGTATGCAGATGGCCAGGGCCGGGGTCTCGAATCGCGGATGTACCTCTGACAGCGACTTGAATATCATGCCGTCGCGCGCCATCGCGTAATAAACCCTTGGCCCCACCATTATCTGCGCCGAAATCGCCGAGAGCAATACTACGGCGATACCCAGCGTGAAGAATCCGCTGATATTCGGACCGAAAAGCGCTTTCGCCGCGATTGCGCCAATCTCGTCCCTGCCGATTATGGCCTCGCCCGGCGCCGCCAGAATAAATACCATGTTAAGGAGAATGTAAAAAACCGTTGTAATCAGAGTCCCGTACAGCATAATACGCGGCAGGTTTTTTTCAGGATTTTTAACCTCGCCCGCAATATAAGCGGCCCCGTTCCACCCTGAATATGCGAACATGATAATGAGCAGGGCCAGCCCCGTGACGGGCAATCCAGGTCCTGACTCCGTCGTACCGTACCGCTGCGTGAGCCTGCCCGCGTTCTCCCAGTCAACCATCGCGAATCCGAAACCGATAAGCGCCATGACCAGTATTATTTTCAGAACCGTCAGGAAGTTCTGGAAATACCCTCCCCGCCTCACCCCGACAATATGAAGAACCCCGAAAAAAAGTACCAGCGCCGCCGCGATCCCCTTCTGCGTCCACAGCCCTGAAAGCAGGCCCGCTGCCTCGCTCTCTGTGCCTGTCACAGTCTGCGCAAAATTGTTTACATACTGTATGAGAAGCAGCGAACTCGCCGCTACCGGTGCCGAAAATCCGACCACGAGCGATACCCAGCCCGTAAGGAACGCCGGCAACTTGCCGAAAATCTTTTTAAGATAAACATACTCCCCTCCCACGTCCGGCCAGGTTGTCGAGAGTTCTGCGTAGCAGAGCGATCCTGTAAGCGCCACAAGCCCCCCGAGTCCCCATAGAATCAGCACCAGCCGCGCGTCTCCGGTCATTCCGAGAACATTGCCGGTTGTCATGAAAATTCCCGTTCCTATCATGTCGGCGACAATGATCAGGATACCGGTGTACAATCCAAGTTGTCTTTTTAATTCCATTATTTGATTCCCGTCCTGAATAATTGAACCGCGCGCCCCATCCGGCAGAATCCGGCAGACCCGAAAAGCCGGAGAGCAAACCATGGATATCGAGTCGTGTATACTGCATTTTTCGCGGTTTCTGTCAAGGCTTTGTTGTTGCGTCCCAAACGATAATATAACAAACCACGGTACATTTACGGGAATTATACCTAATTTTTAAACGACCATGCCATGTTTATTTTATGGTAAAGGCGGAGGGCCGTCATGGGCATGTACAACCGGTTTCCAATCGAGTTCATGATGCACAAGGGGCGCAGGATGCAGGAAATATCGGCAGGTTTTATAACATCGATTGCTACGAGAATCTTCTAAACCACTGAATCTTTCAATCGATACGGCGCATGAACCAGTCGGATATTTCCGCGTGTGACCGTATCGAATTCGCGGATTCAGCCGAATCTATTTTACATCCGATAAATCCGACTTTCGGTGCGTAAAAATAATATGTCACCGCGATATAGGTAGAATCGCCCCCGGATGAGAGTTTCGATAATTCTTTTACTACGAGCAGGTCTCTGTACTCGACCTCGCCCGCCATCACGGTTTCGTTCGTGGAAATTATCTCCCTTTGCCGCTCTACACCGTCGGCCGCGGATATCCATCGGGTGCCATTTTTCAAAGGGCCCCTGATAAGCACATCACTCTTCAGCACCGGCCGCTCCATTCCATCGCGCGCCTCAACCGATACGGTTATCGAATTCGCGGAGTATTCCACGATGAACGGCGTCATCTTCTCCGAGTCGGGCCTGCCTGGAATGCTTTCCCTGCGAATTCCCCTGGCCTTCCCCTTCAGGATTTCCGAGACCTCATATTCCAGCAATCGTATATCTTTGCCGACGGCGATGGTCCATCGAGCATCTTTCGGCGCGGGAAAGTACTGTGCAATACCGGTCTTGAAAAAATCTGCCGAGATACTTCCCGCCGGATCATCATCAGACTCTTCTATAAGCTTTATTAAAGGCAGACCTCCGTAAACCCCGACGGGAGTATACACAAGTGAAAGGACTTTCTTTTTCCGGGCCAGTTCTGAAACTCGGATAGCGGCGTTCTTCGGGATGATGACATACAATGAGTGTTTTCTGTTTGCGATAGTCGCCCTGACCAGCCGCATGTCCGCACCCGCGGTTTTTCCAAGGCCTGCCGGCATCTTTAATATCTTTACCGGATAGATCGCCCCCTGGAATTTTTCGCCTTTCAGGAAATCGTGATCGTTTTGGAGCATCCTGTAGGTAAGACGTGGAAGTTCCGCATACTTCGACACCACCACGTTTCGGACACGATTCGCCGGGGCATCTTTTTCAGGCGCCTGTGCGAAAACCGACGCCGCCAGTATTATTGAAATGACTGAAACAGCGCATCCGCCCGACCAGGCCGTTATTACATATTGTTTTTTCATACAGTACCGTTAACGAAAATCCCGAAGATTCGGACTCTATTATATCATCGGAATTTTTTGTGCAAGTATTAAACAAACGGGATGGCCTTTCAGACCGGTGCTGCATCGTTAATTGAGTGAATATAAAATCCCCTCCCTGGTCGTGCCCGCCTGACGGCGGAAGGAAGGGGATTTTCAAGATGCTTTCCGCTTCGGGCGGTGTGATCACGCGCCGGGCATCGTAATGAAGAAACCCTGCGGATCGACTTCGTGCCTGAGGATCTCGAGAATCTCCTTCGATGGGACTTCCGTCACCGGAATCTCACCGGCCGGACGCAGAAGCTCAAAACCAGTCGCGAGCTGTGCGAGGTCTGCGGAGACGCCGGGATGAAGGGTTTTAATCCGCATCCTTTTTGTCGCCGGATCGAAGTCGTACACTCCGGCGGTGGAGACTACCGCAACTGGACCGCCACCGAGTATTCCCAGGTCTTTTCTGCCCACACCGTCGACCATGTGCCCGGTGGTGGTGATAAAATCGCATTTCTGGACAAACTTTTGAGGGCTCTGTATCCCGACGAATACAATCTTCTCGCAGAGCGATCCCACGTCGTTATTGCCTCCGGAACCGGTCAGCCGGACCTTCGGATTGAGGAAATTGTCCCCGATCATCGTGGTATTTGCGTTCCCGTACATGTCGAGCTGTGCGAATCCCAGAAAGCCCGTATCGACCAGGCCACCGGCCGCCTGCCCGAACGAATAAGCCATCTCCATGATCATTGGCGATTTCCTGTACGTCTCGGGTCCGCCGACCGACCATGGCATACCGCCGGCTATCGGGTCCTGCCCGCCCGATTCATAAACGAAGGTAATATTGGGCGCGTGGGTTTTTTTAGCCAGGATTGCCGCAACCATCGGCAATCCGGTACCTATATAAACAACTTCCTGGTCCTTAACCTGCCTCGAAAGTACATAAGCAACCATTTCTAAAGGATTCATCGGCTTCGATTCTGCCATTTTGTTCTCCTCCTTCTTTGTATTCAATTGTGGTTATAGTTGGTTGACGATCAATCAAACACGTTTGGCGGACTATTGGTAGTCCACGGCTCGTACTTGAAACTCACGCCGTCATCCTCGTTATCCGCTTCCGCCGCCTTCGCCAGCTTCTTGTTATTGATCATGAAATCAACCCCGCCGAGCTTCTTGATGACTTCATAGATGTCCCTGGTTCCGAGGATCCATTCTTTAATAAAGGCTTCCATTGCCTCGTCGCCCTGACTCATCATATAGAAGCATTTTTCCCACCAGCGGCGCGCCCAGTAGTACGCGCCGGGCATGTACCCGGGAAGCGCACCGTATGGGAGCTCTACTACCGCATCAACGTTCTGGAAGGGGATGACTACGCCCTTGTTATTCCACCGTATATCGGCGTTGGAAACGATTTCCTCGGCGGTAATGATCAGTTTGCGCGTGGCGGCTGCAGCCGCGATATCGTTGACAGCAGGTCCGGCGATACGCGCGTTGCCAAATTTATCGGCCGCATGGACATGTATGCATGCAACATCCGGGAAAATAGCGGGAACGAACACGCAGGGATCGCTGCCGTCAACCATCGGGTTGTTCAGCACCTTGAGATATGGATTATATTTGACGAGATCTGAACCGAGGCCGGATTTGGAATAGAGCCCCGTTACGCCAAGCTGGGCCGCCTTGAAGCCGAGCGCCATCAGGCCGTGACTCCAGTCGGAAAGGATTTTAACCTTCCCTTTCTTGATGTTCTCCGAGAAGTACTTGTCGTAACCGCGCATTTCCGCGCCTGCGTACGAGGCGTGCGTTAACGGCATATTGCCAAAAGTGACTCCATAGGACTGGTTGGTGTTCGGGGAGCCGATTGACTGAAGGTTCTTTTTCCCCTGCCGGATAACCTCCCAGTCGCTCTGGATCGACGTGCGCACGTAACCGAAACCTCCGCAGTACCATATATCGCCGTTCTGGACAAACTCGGCGATCGCTTCCCTGTGGGACATGCGCTTGTCCCGCTGAGAGTGGTCTTTCTTCTGCCGCCAGTCACGTGCATGCCGATAGTCAACCAGCCGGTCAAGAATTGAGGTATCTTTAATCTTAAGGTTTTTAACTGCTTCCTGGTTATAACTGAACTTCACCTTGTACCTCCAGCGATTTCGTTAGATTTTTCCTCTTAACAATATTTACACGGTACGCCATACCCACTGGATTGAATCCCCTTCGGAGCCGACTACCTGTTTGCAATGAATGTTTACCACCAGCCATTATGTCAAGTAATATTTATATATTTATAATGTCATACAATATGGCATGTAATTTTGTCTATGTCCTGGGCGTCCCCGCGCTTCTTTACGCATACCGGACTATCGCCCGGGCTATGATATCCCGCTATTGCCGGCGGAAATCCCGTGCAAAGCGCCCCATACCAGGCTTGAGAAAGCATAATGCATGCCCTGCCCGGTATGCATTATGAGCCTTATGCGAACGAAAACACAACACGGATGCCCCCCCAAAGCGGGCATTTTTACTTGCTTTTTAGGCACGCGGATAATATGATACCTTGATTTAACGATTGCTATTTTCGGCCGGCCTCTTGCCGCCCGGAACCAGGACAATCAACACGATTGTCTTTCCGAATAGGCCCGATGATCACGAATTTTAAAGCAGAATATGATCGGCGTTTCCATCTCGAGGAGATACTGACGCTTGGCATAATAACCATCATGAACACGATTATGCTGGTCTATACCAGTCTGATTGATGTCGCGGGTATATTTATCTTTAATCTTTTTCTGGCCCTGCTCGTACTTTCAGTCCGTTACCTTAATCGTCGTATCCGGAACCAGTGGTTCACCGATTTCAGGGACCTCAATATTATAATCGTCGGATGGTTCATCTATTTTGAACACCACCACCTCGTGCCGCTGGTAAATCCGTATGATATCGACGCGTATCTGATCCATATAGACCGCTTTCTCTTTCTCGGGATCGACCCCACCGTCCTTCTCGAAAGCATAACACTTCCCTATTTAACGGAATTTCTGCAGATCGCCTATGCCAGTTTTTATTTCCTTCCCTTTTCTCTTATGCTGCTTCTTTTCTTCAAGCGCAGAAGGATGGACTTTCATGTTGTCGTTTCCACGCTCATGCTGTCGTTCTATATATGCTATGTGGGCTATTACATCTTCCCGGCGATCGGCCCCCGTTTCACCCTGGACCACCTTCAGACTTTCCCCCTGAGCGGCGTACTGTTTTACGACTACGTGCGCAATTTCCTTGATGGATATTCTTTTATTACCAGGGATTGTTATCCGAGCGGCCATGCCCTGCTTTCCATCATGACCGCCCTGCTGGCATACAAACATTACAGGCCTTATTTCCGGATCGCCGCCGTATGGGCCGGCATTATCCTGTTTTCAACCGTCTATCTCCGTTATCATTACGTTATCGACGTCCTTACCAGCCTCATCATCGCCATGATCGTTTACCGGTTCAATCCACAGATGGTACAGCGCTATATCTTTTTATATAAAAAGGTCCCCGGCGAAAGGATTTTTTCCCAATCGCTCGACAGCAAGGTATAAAAAAAGCGGCGCTCTCGCGCCGCTTTTATCCGGTCCGTCTCGATTCTACTTTATGGTTTTCTGGTAGATTCGATAGGTCTTGTAGTTTTCCGCTTTCAGTGGCTTGAGCGCACCGATCATTTTCTTGTTTGTCTCCACAATCAGCGAGCAATCAGAAGAATCGAAACCGAGCCGTATACCGTCCTCAATAGTCCGCAGATAAAAAACATCATCAATTTTCTGGCCGCGATATTCCGGCAGAACACCCATTATGATGGTGCGGACCTTTTTCGTCTTCCGTGCCGCGAGGAGAAACCTTATAATTCGCCACGGATATAGCCGGCCGTTCAGTAAACGGAGCGCCGGGTTGATGTCTGGTATTGAGATTATAAAGCCCACAGTCCTTCCGTCTTTTTCGGCGAATATGACCAGCTCGGGAACGACAACCTGAATCAGCTCGTGAATGATTGAATCGAGCTGTTTCTGCGTCAGGGGCAGATGCCCCCAGTTGCCTTCCCAGGCCTTATTGAATACTTCATGGATATCCGCCTTCCTGTCATTGATCTCCTTTTTATTAAAAATCTTGTACTCGACAGTCTGGCCCTTCATGTACTCTTCGCGCACTGCCTTCAGGTACGGTTTGTAGTCGTCGATTTTCTTAACAAGGAAGCAGGACCAGTCTATACACTTTTCGAATCCGCACGCTTCGATAAGGTCGCGATAATACGGAGCGAAGTGCAAAAGTCCGACCACCGGAATGACGTCCACCCCGTGAACTTCGAAGCCCACGGAATCGTAGACAGAGAAGCTCTGCGGACCGTTCATTACGGTTTTGCCCTTGGCCTTCAACCACGCTTCGGCCGCGCCATACAGGGCCCGCGCTACCTCGATGTCGTTAATTGATTCATAAAATCCAAAGAAGCCGGTATCGTTATCGTATTTTTCCTCGTACAGATGATTGATATGGGCGGTTATCCTTCCCACTGTTTTCCCGTCACGGTAGGCCAGAAAAAACTCGACTTCGCCGATTTCAAAAAAATACCCTTTCCTAGGATCAAAAAATTTTTTTTGCTCGCCGATAAGCGGCGGTATCCAGCATGGATCATTTTCGTATATCTTGCATGTCCATGGCAACATGATGAACTCTTTCATCATTTTTTTGTTTTCGACCCGTTTTATCATCACCGGAGACGCCATACGACCTCCAATTAAACTGTGGAATTGTTGAATCATTACAACGGCAACCCGCATCCACTTTTGAACAACGCCGTGCGCCGGTACGCATTTACCGGACCGCACGGCCTGGCTGCAACCCCCAACGCCGATTTATTCAGAAACGGATACGGATACGGATAAAAAGCATCTTCTTACGACGGCGAAAGTGTTCATCTACTTTCGCACGTTGTTTTTTTCAAGCCTTATTTGTGCCTCAGAAAAGCCGCCCCTGGACATCCTTATCGGGTTCTTGCACATCCCGCAGACTCTCAAATCCGGACTTCTTCTGCACCTTAGTGTCAGACTCGGGTTCAGTCACACCACCCTGCAGTTTGGCGATGACTTTTTTCATATCTTCCCATACATCTTTTTTCAGCGAACTGCTGTCGCCGCCGTTACGCAGTATGTATGATGGATGATAGGTGGGCATGACCGCAATGCCCTTGTGATTAAACCATTTCCCGCGTATAGTCGTTATTCCCTGTCGAATGCCCAGTAAAAATTGCGTTGAGGGGTTCCCCAGCGTCACGATCACGTCGGGCTTGATGATTTCCATCTGCTTCAAGAGGAATGGTCCGCAGGCGTCCCGCTCATCCTGTTCCGGTGGACGATCCCTCTCGAATTTCAAATCGATGGTCGGCCTGCACTTGACGATATTTGCTATATACGTATCAGGCCTGTTGAGATTCATGCCCTTTTCTATTATCGCCGTCAACAGTTGACCGGCCTTTCCGACAAACGGCCTGGCCTGAATATCCTCATCCCTGCCGGGCCCCTCGCCGATGAACATCACTTTTGCCTCAGGGCTGCCCTCTCCAAAAACGATATTGGTTCTCGTACCGCACAGCTTGCACCTCCGGCAGTCGCCGATCTGTTCCCGCAACTCCGCCAGGAGGCGGTCTTTGTTTGAATGTATACCGCTCATTATCTTATATCCTTCGTTTGATCCTGCGCAGAATCGCGCGTTTCATTTTCCATGTTGCGGCATGCCCTTCTGTAAGTGCCCTCGATGCCTGCGAAAAATCCAGCGTTGAAAGATTCACCAGGTCCGGCTCAATCAACACTGTAGGACGCGCGTATTTCAACATCATCATCGTATTGACATATCCCATGATATCGATCGACTGCATGATTACCTCAAGTATATTGGGGAGCGCATCAAGCTTCTCATTACGACCGCGCCACAGCCACTTTTCCGCCGACTTCAGTAAAGACAACCCTATGTTCTTTTCTTCGTTACCGGGTACGACGGTATCGCTTAAGCTGTTCGGATCGAGTTCGAATGTGCTTCCCTTTTTAATTATCTTTTTCAATCTTTCGCTGTGGATCTTTGGATGAAGATTTACCGCGATTGACAGATCCGCACCCATCGCCTGTACTATGTTGATCGGCAATGGATTGGCGACACCTCCGTCAACAAGAATCGAATCACCGTATTTTACCGGAACAAAAACACCGGGGATCGACACGCTCGCCCGCACAGCATCGATCACGCTGCCGCTTCGCAAAACGACCGCCTCACCGCTGAAGAGATCGGTGGCCACAACTGCGATGGGGATCGGAAGGTCCTCAATTTTAGCTTCTGGCGAAATATATTTCGCCAGAAACGCCTTCAGCTTTTTACCCTCAATCAGGCCCGCTGATGGAAACACGGGATCAAAGTATGATCGAACCTGTTTCCTGTCCATTTTCAAAATGTCGTTTTTCAGTGATTTGAGCGAACCCGAAGCGTAAACGGCGGCTACCAGGGCCCCGATGCTCGATCCTGATATCATGGAAATCGGTATCTCAAGCGCCTCAAGGTATTCGATTACCGCAATATGCGCAATGCCTTTCGAGCCACCGCTTCCAAGGACCAGGCCGACTTTTTTCTTACGGAAAATATTTAAAAAACTGATCATGATATTTTCGGTCTTTCTTTTCCGCGGGCATATACCGGGCGCGGTGTGTTTCGAACCGTAATGTATCTTAGTCAATAATTTTATTTCGTCAACCTCATTTTATCAGATATCGTTTAAATTAAAATATTGTTGACAGTATATGAGTACTTCACTACCGTGTGTTTCATGATCGCGCGGTGGAGCAGCTGGTAGCTCGTTGGGCTCATAACCCAAAGGTCGCAGGTTCAAATCCTGCCCGCGCTAAGAATGGCGGAGTAGCCCAGCTGGTTAGAGCAGCGGAATCATAATCCGCGTGTCGGGGGTTCGAGTCCCTCCTCCGCTACGGGAAGCACTCAATTGGAACTCCGGAGAAACCCTCCGGAGTTCGTCGTTTAGGAGCAGAGCCAACAGGTCTAAAATAAACAGTTACAATTTATAATGCGGGATTTTAAAGTTCTGTCATTGATGAACCAGGGATAGAGGATGTGATTTGTTATGGTTGAATCAGGAACCGTTTTATTAATTGTACGTAACAATGGTTGAACAAAATCCCCGCCGGGGAATGGTAACTCTCCGGCGGAAGATGGTAGTCAGATTTTCAAAGCTTTCTTGATGGTTGAGATGAGATAAGCGGGGGCTACCGGTTTTTGAAAAACGCCGTCGAAGCCGAGTTTGCCGATTTCGATATTTGTGGCGGTTGCGGAACCGATACTGCTGATAAGGTATATGGGGGCGCCTTTATCCCGACGTTTGATCTCCTCGGCCACTTTGGTGCCGGCATCGATACGTTCCATCATCATGTCGCATAAAATCAGTGCGGGATTGATCCTCGATAGTTTCTCAATGCCTTCCTCACCACTCATTGCCGTTTCGACCGCGAAACCCTCGGCTGAAAGGATGGCGGAAATGGAATCGAGGATATCGGGATCGTCATCGATTATGAAAATGAGTTTTTTGTCGGCCATAGTGTGTCTCCTGGATTGTGTAAAATATCACGTTGTGCGGTCTGCCGGAGCTGCTTGAGCGCCTTTCATAACCGCCAAGCAAGATTGTCTTATAAAGCACGGCTGAAAGTCAAACGCTTTTCAATAATATAAACGCATATCGACGTTTGGACTTTCTTGGAGTATGAATAAATACGCCTTGTTCCGTATTTCGCTCATTTAATCGGAGGATGGGATATTCCGTTTTCCGAAAAAAAAAGAACCGAGGCGGTGTGAAATTTTATAAACTATTCCGGTACGATGGGATAAACGCCCCGGTCGATAACAACCGGCAAAACCCGAAATTTTACAACATCGCTTCAGGAAAAGCATCATCCGCAGCATCCACCACTGAGGCGTCTTAACGGCCTGCTGAAATGTCAGCGAGACCACTAAAAGCGGTCCGTTGACCGGACCGCTTTTCTCTGAAACACCGTCTGTTCAAAAGACGGGGAAATTACTTCTTCACGGGCTTGATGAACAGGAGGGCGATTGCCAGTCCGACTATGGCCAGTCCGGCCGTCGGATAGAAGGCGTACTGGTAAGAGCCTAACACGTCTTTCGCCTGTCCGGAGATGATGCCGCCAAGGATGGCGCCGAGACCATAAGCGAGGAAAACCACTCCGTAATTCTGAGCGTAGTGTTTGATGCCAAAGAACGTCGCGGTCGCCGTCGGGGCGATGGCGAGCCATCCGCCGAGAGTGAGCCAGAATCCGCAGAAAGCCACGACGTAGATAATCACTGATCCTTCACCCGCCGCCAGCATCATAAGCGATACGACCAGCATCATCGAGAGGTTCAGTATCGCGGCCCATCTGGGCGTTATCTTGTCTGTCAGTGCGCCGAAAAGTGGACGGCCAAGCGCATTGAATATCGCGAATATCCCGACGAGTGTTGTCGCCACTTCGCCGGCGATCTTGATTACCTCATTGCCTACCGGCTTGGATATGCCGATCGCCATGAGGCCGGATAGACACCCAATGACATAGCAGAGGAAGAGGCCCCAGAAGGTGGAAGACTTTATCATCTGGCCTGTTTCGAGTTCGACGGCCGCGGCGGATCCCGCGGGAGGATTCCAGCCCGCCGGTTTCCAGTTGTTTTCGGGAAGGCGCAGCGGTAAGGCCAGCAGAAAAAGAATGATCGCGAAGGCGATTCCAAAATAGAGGAAAGCCATGGAGAGTCCGGCGGATGGAATGAGAATGCCCGCGAGTTTTCCGGTAATCAGCGCCGAGCCGCCGAATCCTGCGAGCATGAGGCCGACCGCGAGCCCCTTCCTGTCGGGGAACCAGCGACCGGCGATTGCGATGGGAGCACCATACGCGAGACCGACGCCGCCGCCGGCGACAACACCGTAGGTCAGGCACAGCAGTGTGATACTTTTCGACTCGGTAGCCGCGTACGAAAGGGCCCATCCGAGACCGACGATGAGGCCACCGATGAGGGCGAGCTTTCGGGGGCCGAATTTTCCCATCATCTTTCCGCCAAAAAACATGAGGATGGAAAAGAAGAAAAGAAAAAGCATGAACGGAAGATTGCCCATGGAGGCCGAAATTCCGAACTGGCTTTTTATTTCCGGCAAAAAGATACTGTATGAGTAGACGCTTCCCAGACAGAGGTACATAATTAAACATAGGATAATATAGATCCACCGGCCTTTTTCGGCGGACATTCCAAATAGCTTTTGATCAGACATGATGTGTCACGTCCTCCTTCTTTAATCAGTACATTCCCCTTGCGAGATTCCACGAGAAGTGTAATCGTACAAGTATTCATTTCATTTGTCAATTTTTTCACGGTTTCATCGGCAACATTTTATAATTCATCATGGTTAATACTCATTACGACAGATTTTATTGATTTTACGCCGCCTCGAAAAATCAGGACATCCATTATTCAAATAATCGTAATTCCTTATATCACCAGCAGTTGTACCCGCAGGTGAACTTTAAAAACTAATTTATGGAGGTTCCCTTTATCAAATTACTCTCCCGAGCGCGGATAAATAGATGAATCAACTCATCGGTTGAACACATGTTCCATGGATAGAACGATGTTCCCTTGCATAGGTTCGGTGAAATTTTATCGAAGCGATTTTTTTCCTCGAAGCCGGAAATTCCGGGAACGGGATAAAACGGCGAAATCCCGATCAGTACAGGAAGACCGGCGAGGAAATCAATTCCTTCGTTAATGGACCGATAATCCTCTCCGGGCAGTCCGGCGATAAGATAGGCGGTTACCGGTATGGAACAGGACAAAGCCGATCGGACAAACCCGGTAAAATCACGCGGGGAATACCGTCGGCCGTTTTCGGCCAGTACCCTTTCGTTTGAAGAAACGAATGAGACATTGAGCCGCCTTATATTTCGCCGCTTCAGAAAAGCCAGCTTGCGCTCGTCCAGCGCATGGAAGTCAGTGCCGTTTTCCATTGAAAAACTGAAGTTTCCGCCCGTCCGGGACCCGAGGCGGTCGAGGATGCGCGAAAGATAGTCGAAATCCATGCCAAGGTTGTCATCCTCGAAATTGACGTGCGCCGTCTTATTAGAACAGGCTACCGTCGTGAAGAGATCGTCGACATCGTCCAGCGACGCCCTTTGGTACGAGGGGAACGTCAGTTTCACCGAGCAGAATGAGCAGTTGTTCGGACATCCCCTCGAGAGCATCGTCGAGTAATAGATCGTGTCACGGCTTTCGCGTATCGGCACAATCACCGGAATCACCGGTTCGAACGATCTGCCTGAAACTTTCATTCCGGGGGCGTCCACAAGGCCTTCATCGACGGTGAAAGCGCCCGGATCGCGCACGATGGCGACAAGCGAATCACCGACCTCTCCCCGCACGGCGTAATCTACGGGCGCATTCCGCAAAAAATAATCGGGGTATGCGCTGACTCCGGCCCCTCCAACGATCAGCGTAGCGTGTGGCAGCGCCTTCTTTAATGCTCGTGAAAGCGATAACGCGTCGGTGGCATAGGCGAAGGCGAAGCACGATAGAAGGATTATATCGGGACGATAGTCCGCCACGATACGTGCCATGCGATCGTCTTCTATTCCGTAGCGCCTGTACTCCGTGAAGAAATAACGCCTGCAGAGATACGGCGCGAGATAGCCAAGTTCGTCCGGAAGCGGAACGGGGCGCCCCCTTCCGCGTACGGCGTTAAAGATTGCATGCTCAACGCCGTGTTTCCCAAGAATGGACGATAGCGTATGCGGGCCGAGAAAGGACGCTCGCTGCGGCGTGAAATACAGATCCCTTACCGGCGGTATAACGATCGCGACGCGCATGGTATGCTCAGCGCGTGTGGAGCTCCTCGCGTATTTTCCGGACGAGGGGCCCGTCTTCGCGCCAGACACGGCAGCTGTTGATTGGCAGATACTTCGCGTGTTTCGCCCTGGCTTCCCTGTCGGTGGGAATGGGTCTGGAGGCCCGATGGGTCCAGTAGCCCTGCACCGCCGCCGGGGCCATCGCGAGAAGCAGGGTGAGGAGATGATGGCAGCCATTTACGCCGCCGACAAGCGACTTGACCCTCTGGGTGAATCCGGAGCTTATGGAGAGCCCTATTACCGGATCGAGACTTCTGAGGAGTTCGCCGCATTCCTCGCGGGGGATGCCGGGCATTTCCACCTCCAATTCCCTGATGACAAGTTCGGGCCCCTCGAGCAGGAGACGGAGGATCATGTTGTGAAGCACACCGGCGGGTCTTTTCTCTCCCGAGAGCAGGTAGTAGTCGTTCAGGCGCTTTTCCATCAGCTCCCCTTCGATAATAATTTGATTGTCACCGGCAGCCCAGGTCGACATGATGATGTCGCGTGAGTGAATTCGGTTTCCGGCTTTTTGCATTAAAGCGCTCATTTGCGGTTCTCCGTCAGGGGCATACGGCGGACGATGGATCCCGCCGCCCGGCTCATCATCAAAAGCGCCGATATCCTCGCTGTCAAGAAGATAAGGTATGACATTGACTCAATAATTTTTATAATGATATTTAACTATACCAAACTAATATCCTAATAATGTTGTGATACTATATATTCTTGACTTTATGCATTTGATGATGCAGGATATCCCCGGTTCGCGAGTACGTGCGGATCAATGGAAAAGAAATACACCAATATTTCAGGAGGCCGGCATAATGGAAAAGACCTGGTTCAAATCGTACGCAGGGGGCATACCAAAAAACCTCGACTACGAAAAGATTACCGTTTCAGACGTGCTCAGAAAAACGGCGGCGGAATTTCCGGATAGAACGGCGCTTGTTTTTCTCGATGCCAAAATCTCATACAAAAAGCTGAACGACATGGTGAACAGTTTCGCGACCGCCCTGATTGCCATGGGCGTAAAGCCGGGAGACAAGGTAGCGATGCTTTTACCGAACATGCCGCAGATCGTCGCCGCGTCGTACGGCGCGTGGCGTGCAGGAGCGGTCGTGGTTATGAACAATCCGCTGTACACCGACCACGAACTGGAATATCAACTCAATAATTCGGAATCCACCGTGCTGGTCACCCTCGACCTTCTCGCCCCGCGGATGATAGCGCTTCGCCCAAAAACGAAAGTGAAAAAAATCATCGTAGCGCATATCCGCGACCATCTGGGATTCCCCAAAAAACAACTGCTTCCCATCGTGGCGAAAGACAAGCACAGGGACATCCCTGCGACTGCCGACGTCTACGAGTGGCTCGATGTTTTAAAAAAATATCCCGCCAACGATCCGAAAATCAGCGTAGATTTCAACAGTCTCGCCAATCTGCAGTATACCGGCGGCACCACGGGTGTGAGCAAGGGCGTTATGCTTACGCACAGCAACCTCTCGTGCAACGTGCAGCAGATTCGCGCATGGTTCCCCGATTTCGGCAAGGGCGAACTCGTTATGGCCGGAATACTTCCTTTCTTTCATTCGTTCGGCCTGACGACCGTGATGAACTTTACCATCTGGATGGCCGGCACCGATATTCTCATTCCGCGTCCGGAGCCGCTCGCCATTCTGCAGGCGATCCAGAAATACAAGATCAACTTCTACCCTGCGGTACCGACGATCTACGTTGGATTACTCAACCATCCAGATATCGCAAAATACGATATCTCTTCAATACAGGGCTGTTTTTCCGGGGCGGCCCCACTTCCCGTCGAAGTGATAAAGGAGTTCGAGGCCAAGACCGGCGCGCAGATCTGCGAAGGATACGGCCTGAGTGAAACGAGCCCGGTCGCGACGATCAATCCCTGGGGCGGGAAAACAAAGGCCGGATCGATCGGACTGCCCGTTTCGGACACCGAGCTCAAGATCGTCGATCTCGACGAGGGCACGAAAGAGATGCCCGCCGGCGAACCCGGGGAGATCCTCATTCGTGGTCCACAGGTAACCAGCGGCTATTACAATATGCCCGAAGAGAGCGCCAAAACCATTCGCGACGGCTGGCTTTTCACCGGCGATATCGGCCAGATGGACGAGGACGGCTATTTCTACATAGTGGACAGGAAGAAGGATATGATCATCGCCGGTGGCTACAACATCTATCCGCGCGATATCGACGAGGTCCTCTTCGAGCACCCGAAAATCATGGAAGCATGCGCAATAGGCATTCCGGATACGTATCGGGGCGAGACTGTAAAGGCATTCGTCGTGCTGAAACCCGGCGAATCACTGACGGCCGAGGAAGTTATGGAATACTGCAAGCAGAAGCTCGCCAAGTACAAGGTGCCGACCAAGGTGGAGTTCATCGAGAACCTTCCGAAGAGCGGTGTAGGCAAAATCCTCCGTAAAGAGCTTCGAGCGCTGGAACTTAAGAAAATGGACAAGACCGGCTGAGCCCGCCGACGTAGCGACAGTCACATATCGGGGATGCGCGTTGAGTGCATCCCCGTTTTTATTGATGCCTGTTAATCAGGCAAAATTTCCCTGAGCGGCCTGTATTTTATCTCTCTTAGGTCATGATCGATGACTTTTCTGCCGCCCCGTTCGTCGATGTATGATGCCTCCAGGCGATCGTTAATCTCCGCACCGTCCTTAAGCTCGATTATGCCGTAATCGATGAGCTGTAATAGATAGGTGCGTATAATTCCAAAGGCCATTTTCTGGATAATTTCATCCCCGTGATGATCGTGATCGTAGAGTCCCAGGTTGACGTCGGCGACACGGTAGTCCCCGAAACATGCGTCGATATTGATGCCGGTCTCCACGCCATACATCTGCCAGAATGAAACGGAACGGAAAAAATCGAAGGTACCGGCCACTTCACCGGACAGCGGATACGCCAGGGAACGCAGATCGCGCAAGGCCGGATGGTCTATCGAAGAAAAAAGCGGCTGGGCGACGAATTTCTTCACACGCCCCTGGCCCCGCCAGAAGCTCGCCTTCGCGAAATCACATCCTTCAAGAACCGCGCCTGCAAGCCCGTATACGAAATGGGCGTTGAAATTCCGGGTGAGCACATCGGCATCGAGAAATACAATGACGGTGTCCCGGGGATTTGTTATTCGATCCGGACCGGTACCGATGGCGTAAAGCGTGCGCCGCATGTCCGCCCCTTTCCCGCGCTCAAGACCCATATCCGGCACCGACAGTGAATTGCATGGTACGATTTCCACTCCCGACCAGGCCTCCTTTGCACGGCGTTCGGTTTTATCATCAGCGTCATTCTTTCTGCGATGCGACAGTATGATCCTGTCGATCAGGTCACCTGCCTCTTTTCGGAGAAGTGTGATCTTGTGGTGGATTAGCTCGGCTTCGCGTTCGCCAAACGTTGAAAATACAACGCAGATTTCACTGCTTTTTTTCAAAGATGCGATTTTTTCCGGAGAATAATCTGTGGATTCGAGTTTTATAATGTTTTTCATCGATCCCCGCCCATGCGTGTCCTCAATACTATTTTGCTTGCCTTTTTCAGCAAGGACTTTTACAAATTACCATCCAATCCGGGAGGCACATTGATGGAAAACAAGTCCGTTTTCGGCGCCAAAGAGATGTACGCTGTCATACTGCTTGCTCTAATGAATTTCTTTTTATTCGCAGACCAGAACCTGATGGCGCCCAACCTGACGCAGATCGCCCGCGAGTTCGGCTTCACCGATTTACAGCGCGATACCAAGCTCGGCGGCAACATCTCCTTCGTTTTCTGGGTGCTCGGCGGGCTTGTTACGCTCGGGATCGGCTATCTCACCGACCTGATCTCACGGCGGAACCTCTTTATATTGGTCATCCTCCTCGGGGAGGTCCCCTGCCTGCTTACAGGCTTTGCGCAAACCTATGACCAACTCTTCTGGCTGAGGGCCGCAACCGGAATCGGTATTGGCGGCGCGCTCCCCCTCACCTATTCAATGATCGGCGATTACTTCTCGGCACGGAACAGGGCCTCGGCGGCCGCCTGGCTCGGACTTGCCCAGGGAATGGGGATCGCCGCGGGACAACTTCTGGCTGGTTTCATAGGCACGGAATACGGCTGGAGGCTGCCCTTCATCATCGTAGCCCTTCCCAATTTTCTTTTAATCTTTCTGTTCTGGCTGACGGTCAAAGAGCCTGTTCGTGGAAACGCGGAGGAAAGCCTTCGCGAACTTATCGAGAGCGGCAAGGTGTATGCAGGACGCATTAACTGGAGACTTTACAAAGATATTTTCAAGATCAAGACAAACATTCTGGTCTTTTTACAGGGTATTCCCGGCACAGTCCCCTGGGGCGTGTTCTTTATATTTCTCAACGACTTTTATTCGCAGGACAAAGGCTTCTCGGTGGAGGTCGCAACGCTAATCGTGATGACGGTCGGCGGCGCCGCGATAATCGGGGCTTTTGTGGGCGGTTTGTGGGGCAACAAGCTGTACAATATCAATCCCCGCCTTCTGCCGCTGTTGTGCGGCTCAACGACCCTGCTCGGCATCATACCCATGGCCCTTCTGCTTAACTACCCTTCGCAGATCGGTGTTGAGAATCCCAGTATGATACTGCCGCTGGCCATCGGATTCATAACGGGCTTCACCATCACCATTACCGGGCCAAATGTTAAGGCGATTATACTCAACGTCAATTCGCCCGAGACCAGGGGGTCCATCTTTTCTCTTTTCAACCTGGCCGATGACCTCGGGAAGGGTTTCGGTCCCGTAATTATCAGCCTGCTCATCGTCGCTTTCGGCAGGTTGTGGGCGTTCAATATCGCGAACCTCTTCTGGCTGGTGTGCGGGGTGCTGCTGCTCGTCATGATATGGACTTTCCCCAAAGACGAAGAGTCCCTCAACAATCTGTTAAAGCAACGAGCGCGCGAGATGAGGAATTGACGCTTCTCGATTACATCATCTGGTTCCTGGTTCACATTCACCGGCTCCAGGGAAACGAATACTCTTGCGTATTGTGATAATACGCTGATTACCTCAGCGATTCAAAAAAGGGGGCACCAAAGGGCACCCTCTTTTTTTTTAATGATAGACGTGCAGTTTTAGTAAAAATCTTTATTAATGCGGGCGTAAAATAAAATTTTATTGACAGGAATACATATAATGAACTAAGTTCATTATATGAATAATATTCATTGCGTTTCCACTGGATGTCAGCCTGTATAGCCTTACGTCTGTTGGATGGCACCGTTTTCACAATTCGGCAAGTATCCAACCAACGGAACGTACGAGGTTTATATGATTGAACGCACTTCATCAGACGTCGTGATAATAGGTGGTGTGGCGGCAGGGCCTAAAACTGGCGCGGTGCTTGCACGAAGGTCTCCCGCTCTTAACATCGTTCTTTTTCAGAGAGAAGACTATCTTTCATACGCTTCGTGCGGGCTGCCTTATTTCGCGTCGGGAGATGTTTCTTCTTTCGCCCAGCTCACCAGAACATCTTACGGCGTCGAGCGCAATCCAATGTTTTTCAAAAAGACCAAGGGGTTCGATGTCGTGACCGGCGCCGAGGTCATTTCAATCGATCGCGATAAAAAACTTGTGGCAGTCAAAGAAGCCAAAACCGGAACCGTACGCTCCCACGGATATTCCCGGCTTGTAATCGCCACGGGAGCGAGGCCTAAAACGCCGCCCTTCCATGTTCCCATGAGTCCGTTTATACGCTATTTTACCCGCCCGGATGATGCGATATCGTTTCGAAAACTCGCCGAGCGCGGTAAAATCGGCAGTCTGGTCATTATCGGCGGTGGGTATATAGGCTGCGAGCTGGCGGAAGCGGCAACGGTATGGGGATTCGATACGACGCTTGTCGAGCGCGAGCCACATCTTCTGCCGGGAGGATTTGACGGGGAGATGGCCGCGCACTCGAAGCGTGCGCTCGAGGCCGCTGGTATTGCGGTACGTACGAAATGCGAGGTGACCGGTATAACGCTTTCCGGCGAAAAACCCGTGGTCGCCCTGTCGGACGTCTCTATTACGACTGATTATGTCATCATATGCCTCGGCGTGACACCCGAAAGCGCCCTGGCGCGAGAATGCGGACTGGCTGTGGGTGAAAAGGGCGGAATCATCGTCAACGAGCACATGCGGACTTCGGACCCGTCGATTTACGCCGGAGGCGACTGCGTTGAGGTGCGGCATCTATTGACAGGCGGACGCGCGTATTTCCCTCTGGGGTCGCTTGCGAACAGACACGGTAGAGTAATAGCGGAAAATATAGCCGGAAAACCAGCCGCGTTTCCCGGCGCGCTTGGGGCGGCGCTGGTAAAGGTATGCGGATTGAACATGGGATGTGTCGGCCTGAGCGAAACACAGGCGAGGGCCGAGGGAATTGCTTGCGACTGCATATGGGGAGGATTCGCCGATAAACCCGATTACTATCCCGACGCGAAAGAAATGATGCTTAAAATGGTGTATGATAAGGCCAACGGCAGGCTGCTCGGACTGCAGGCGGTCGGTACCGGCGATATATGCAGAAGAATTGACGTCTTCTCTTCCATGCTGCAACGTGCGGCGTCGGTCGGTGATCTCATCGATTTCGAGCACGGATATGCGCCGCCCTACTCCGAAGCTCTTGACCCCCTTCACCACCTGGCGTCGCTCGCCGAAGCGCGTGCGTCGGGCCTTGAAATGCTTCCGCCATGTGTGGCCTCCGATCGATACGAAGAGCTTATCGGCGGAAAGTTTAGCTGGCTTGACATTCGAGAGGATGAGCATTTTTCGGGGAATAAGCCCCCCCTGTACGACCACAGGACTGTCGTCCACATACCCTTAAACGAATTACGCGAAAGAATCGCGGAACTCGACAGGTCCGTGGCATACGTCATCATGTGCGGTCGCGGCGCCCGTTCGTATCAGGCGTGGTCCATTTTACACGCGGCCGGCTTTGCCAAAGCGTTCGTCGCCGGCGGCGGATTGGCGGGCGCTGCCGGGTAGTTTTTGAGTATCGACCGGAACAATAATCAGCCCTGCCATTGCGACAGGGTTATATGTCTGGCCTGAAGCAGGGATTTTTTCCCCGACCTTGCGGGAAGAAAAACGGATAGATGCGATTCGCTGAACAATACTATAATGATACAAAACTTTATAAAAGCCAACCGCGATGAAATACTCAGACGCTGGAGAAGGTCTGTACTGTCTTCCTATTCCAGCCAGGGCGCCTCGTTCATGGAGGGCGAACGCGATCGCTTCGCCAACCCCGTAGGCGCCTCCATCAATGATGTTACGTCTCACCTGCTCGAATGCCTGATAGAAGGAATCGATGAAAACGGTTATTCGGATACGCTTGAGCGTTTTATTAAGATCCGTGCGGTCCAGGAATACACGGCATCGCAGGCGGTGGGCTTCGTCTTTATGCTCAAGAACGCGATTATTGAGACCCCGGGTTACAACGCGGCGTTTAGGGACGCGTACGCCGGGGAATTCACCGTATTCAACCGTATCGACAGAATGGCGCTTGCGGCGTTCGACCGTTACGCCGCCTGCCGAGAAAATCTGCACGATATCGCGATGAATGAATTTAAGCGCCACAATCGGAAAATTATGGAACGACCCGGCCCGTCCAAGACCGCGGGCGATATCTGACCTACGGAGCGGTCATATGGGTTTAACACTCTCCCTTCTTCTCGTTGGCGCGCTGGCGCTTGTCGCTTACGCGTTATCCGGAAACATGCCGGCCGTATTCGGTATCTGGGTGCCCTATGCGGCCTCGACACTGTTTCTCGTGGGGATGGTCTACCGCGTGATCGACTGGGCGCGCTCCCCGGTTCCGTTTCGCATCACGACCACCTGCGGACAGGCAAAATCCCTTCCCTGGATCAGGTCGGAGCCGCTGGAAAGCCCATCAGGGCTCATCAGCGTACTGGGCCGCATGTTTCTCGAGGTGCTGTTTTTCAGGTCCCTTTTTCGCAACAGCAAGGCGGATGTCCATGGAGGCCCGAAACTCGTGTACGGGTCGAGTAAATGGCTTTGGATTTTCGCCATGCTGTTCCACTGGTCGTTTCTCGTCACCTTCATCCGTCATCTGAGGTTTTTCACCGAACCGGTCCCGTTTCTCGTCACGCTCGCGCATTCGCTTGACGGGATATTCGAGATCGGCGTGCCGGCCCTCTACATCACCAACGCGCTGATTCTGCTCGCGCTCTCCTGCCTGCTTGTCAGGCGTATCATCGTGCCCCATCTGCGGTATATTTCGCTTCTTACCGATTATCTCCCGCTGATCATGCTTTTCGGCATCGTACTGTCGGGGGTCATTATGCGCTACTTCGTCAAGACCGACGTCGTCGCGGCGAAGAAGCTCATCATGAGCCTTCTCGTGTTCTCGCCCGCGATACCCGATGGGCTCGGCGCGGCATTCTACATTCACCTCTTCCTGGTCTGCGTGTTTTTCGCGCTCTTCCCCGTAACAAAGCTCAGCCACATGGCCGGCGTGTTCCTTTCGCCTACCCGTAATCTGGCCAACACCAACCGCGTGAAGCGGCACATAAACCCGTGGAACGCGCCGGTAAAGGTCCATACCTACGAGGAGTGGGAGGATGAATTCAGTGACAGGCTGAAGGCCGCCGGATACCAACTGGAGAGGGACTGACATGGCACTCAAGTTACGCCACGATGAAGTGATGAATTTCGACCTCCGGCCCTCCGGAAAGGGCTGGATGGACACCAAGCCGGAATTCAGCAAGGGGACGTACTGCTTCTCCGGTGTGCGGAAGCACGTCGAGTACCTGGAGCAGCCGAATCCCCGCGAGTGGCAGCCCTACGACGACGACTGGAAGCTGCCGGAGAGATGGGAGGAGACAATTATCAAGGGCTTTGAGGACCGCCTTTCGCGTTTCCGCTCGTTCAAGCTCTTTATGGACATCTGCGTACGCTGCGGCGCATGCTCGGACAAGTGCCACTATTTCATAGGATCTGGGGACCCCAAGAACATGCCGGTGCTGCGGGCCGAGCTGATGCGTTCCGTATACAGAAAGCGCTTTACCGCGGCGGGTAAGATACTTGGGCGGCTCGTCGGCGCGCGCGATATCGACGAGGCGGTTCTCAAGGAATGGTTCTATTATTTTTATCAGTGCACCGAGTGCCGGCGGTGCTCGGTCTTCTGCCCGTACGGCATCGACACGGCCGAGATTACCATGATTGGCCGGGAGCTCCTCAACATGGTCGGCCTCAACATCAACTGGATCATCGAACCGGCTTCCAACTGTTTCCGTACCGGCAATCATCTCGGCATCCAGCCGCACACGTTCAAGGACAACATTGAGTTCGCCGTCGACGAGATCGAGAGCATCACCGGCATAAGGGTGAATCCCACCATCAACCGCAGGGGCGCCGAGGTTCTCTTCATAATCCCTTCGGCCGATATCTTCGCCGACCCGCACATCTTCACCTTCTACGGCTACCTGACGCTCTTCCACGAGATAGGGCTCGATTACACCTTCAGCGCATACGCGTCCGAGGGCGGCAATTTCGGCCTCTTTTTTTCACACGAGATGGTCAAACGCCTCAACGCCAAGATATATGCCGAGGCCAAACGTCTCGGCGTGAAGTACATCATCGGCGGCGAGTGCGGCCACATGTGGCGCGTGATGCACCAGTATATGGACACCATGAACGGACCGGCCGAAACGAAAGGCGACCCGGTTTCCTCAATCACCGGGACGCGCTTCGATCACGCGCGAGCGACAAAGATGGTGCACATCTGCGAGTTTACATCGGACCTCATCCATCATAAAAAACTGAACCTCGACCCCTCGCGCAACGACGCCTATCGCGTCACCTTCCACGACTCGTGCAATCCCGCGCGCGCGATGGGAATGCTCGAGGAGCCCAGGATTGTCATCAAATCCTCGTGCAACAATTTCTTCGAGATGCCCGAAAACACCATCCGCGAGCAGACATTCTGCTGCGGCAGCGGCTCGGGGCTGGGCACCGACGAGAACCTCGAGATGCGAATGCGCGGCGGTCTTCCCAGGGCAAATGCCGTTAAGCACGTGCACGACAGGCACGGCGTGAATATGCTCTCGTGCATCTGCGCGATCGACAAGGCCACGCTTCCCGCCCTCATGGACTACTGGGTCGGCGGCGTCGAGGTGTGCGGAGTGCACGAACTGCTCGGTAACGCCCTTATGATGAAGGGCGAGAAGGAGCGCACCGTAAACCTCCGCGGAGAGGAGCTTGCAGCGAAGGAGAAGTCCAATGCATGACAGGATAAAGATATTCGGAGGGCTTGCGCTCTTCATCGCCCTCGCCACGTTTCCGGTCTGGTATGCGCGTGCGACCGGCAGGGCAAACGTCGCTCCCGAGCCGAAGCTCGTCAACGCGGGTAAGGAGTGCGTGAATACGAGGGCTTATATGCGCGAATATCACATGACCATGCTTAATGAATGGCGCGACGAGGTGATACGCGACGGGAAACGCGTTCCCATTACGGTTGCCGGTGTGAAATACCAGAAAAGCCTGACGGGCTCCTGTATGAAATGCCACGCCAACAAGGCGGATTTCTGCGATACCTGCCACAACTATCTGGGCGTATCGCCCTCGTGCTGGGACTGCCATAACTATCCCGGGGAGCGGAAGCATGAAACGCGATAACAACAACGAACTCAGCCGAAGGGGATTCCTGAAAAAAGCGGGACTGCTGGGGCTTTCCGTGGCGGGAGCGGGCGCTCTCATGGAAGTCGTTTTCGGCGACGACGTCCTGGCGGCTTCGGCGGCCGAATCGTCCGCGGCGGTACGATGGGCCATGGTCGTCGACATGACGAAATGCGCCGGAAGGGACGCCTGCACCGACTGCATGACCGCCTGCCATCGCGCGCACAACGTTCCTTCCATAAAAAGCAGGCGTCACGAGATAAAGTGGATTTGGAAGGAGCCCTTCGTAAACGCCTTTCCCGAATTGCGCGGCGGCCGTCTGCGCGCCGACCTGGCCAAAACCGATTTCATCGTGCTTTGCAACCATTGCGACAATCCGCCCTGCGTGCGCGTATGCCCCACAAAGGCCACCTGGAGGCGTCCGGACGGGATCGTGATGATGGATATGCACCGCTGTATTGGCTGCCGGTACTGCATGGCGGCGTGCCCGTACGGTTCGCGCAGCTTCAACTGGATGGATCCGCGCAAAGCGCTGGATGAAAAGGCGATAAATCAGGACTACCCGACACGAACGAAGGGCGTCGTCGAGAAGTGCGATTTCTGCGCGGAACGGGTCGATCACGGACGGCTTCCGGTATGCGTCGAGGCGTGCAAAGAGAAGGCACTCGCGTTCGGAAACCTGTCAGACGCAAAAAGTAATGTGAGCAAACTGTGCGCGGGGCGTTTCGCCATCCGGCGAAAGCCGGAACTCGGCACCAGGCCGGAAGTCTATTATATTGTATGAGGTCGGTATGTTTGAAAAAGCGCTTTCCGGAAGCAGAAAATACTGGACGCTCGTGTTCATTCTTCTCGCGCTCGCGGGGGCGGGGGTGTTCTTTTACCTGAGACAACTTTCCGAGGGACTGGTGGTTACCGGCATGGGAAGGGACGTCTCGTGGGGTTTCTATATCTCGCAGTTTACCTTTCTCGTCGGCGTTGCGGCCTCCGCGGTCATGGTGGTGCTCCCCTACTACCTTCACGATTTCAAGGCATTCGGGAAGATCACCATCCTTGGCGAGTTCCTCGCCATTTCGGCGGTGATCATGTGCATACTTTTCGTATTCGTGGATATGGGACAGCCGTTCAGAATATTCAATATGTTCCTCCATCCCACGCCGAATTCCATGATGTTCTGGGACACGGTTGCGCTCATAGGGTACCTGCTCCTTAACCTGTTCATAGGATGGGCGACGCTCGGCGCGGAGCGAAAAGGCGTCGCGCCGCCTGCATGGTCCAGGCCGCTTATATATATTTCAATCCCCTGGGCGGTGAGCATCCACACGGTAACCGCGTTTCTGTATGCCGGCATCCCCGGCCGGCACCTGTGGCTTACTGCGATCATGGCGGCGCGTTTTCTCGCCTCTGCGTTCGCGTCGGGGCCGGCGCTGCTCATTCTGCTTTGCATGGTGGTCCGCCGGTACACCAGTTTCGATCCGGGCCGCGAGCCGATCCAGGCGCTGGGCAAGATCGTCGCCTACGCCATGACGATTAACCTGTTCTTTATCGGCCTTGAGTTCTTCACCGCGTATTACAGCGGGATACCCGGGCACAGTCATTCCCTCGACTATCTTTTCTTCGGGCTCGATGGGCACGGGGCACTGGTTCCGTTTATGTGGACCTCGTTGGGACTTGCGGTGCTGGCACTGGCGCTCCTTATCAATCCGTCGACGCGTCGCAACGATCGCTGGCTTGCGACAGGAGCCGCGGCGGTCTTTTTCTCCATCTGGCTGGACAAGGGGCTCGGACTGGTCGTAGGCGGTTTCATTCCGAATCCTTTTAATTCGATAACCGAATATTTCCCGACCGCTCCCGAGCTCATCATAAGCCTCGGCGTGTGGGCGCTGGGTTTTCTCATACTGACGCTGCTTTACCAGATAACGGTGGCGGTTCGGGAAGAAGCACGGCAATAAAAAAGCGACAGGAGTAAGGCGTGTCGACAAAAGAAATGCAGGATGAGAAAGTTGGAAAACTGGTGGAAGACCGGCTGATATCGAAAACCTTTGTGACGGTCGCGTAATCGCTTATTAAGGCGGGGGTTTTATGGATTTTTACCGTTGCCAGAGGTATTTTTGTTGATACGATTATAATCAAGGAGGGACCTGTGTCTGCTCTTGTTTTGATGATATGCACATACGCGGCGGTCGTGATTTTTATCGGCGTTGTCGCTTACCGAACAATTAAAATAGCCAGAATGCCCGTCCATCTGCGGTGGGAACTCGCACCTGTCCCGCACGAAAAGGGAAAGAGTGCATATGGCGGTTCGTATCTCGAGGAATATGAATGGTGGACAAAGGAGCGCGAGAGCTCGATAATCAACGAAATGGTCTACATGGCGAAGGAGATATTCCTCCTGAAAGGAGTATGGGCGAACAACCGGGGATTATGGCCGTTCACGTTTTTATTTCATAACGGGATATACCTGCTCGCGGCGGCCGTTGGATTCGTTTTCATCAGCGCGGTCCTTTTAACGTTTGCATCCGCCGTCGCCGTGCTCGATTTTACACTTGCTCTTGTATCGATCTTTGTTATCGGCGGTTACCTGACGGGAACCGTCGGATCGTCCGGACTGCTCGTCAAGAGATTTGTCGATCCCGACCTCAAACCGTTCAACAGTACGTCGACCTATCTTAACCTTGTGTTGATGGGCCTCCTGTTCGGAAGCGGACTGTTTGCCTTCTTCGCGACCGGTGATTATGCTCTCGAATTGAGCTATTTTGCGCGATCCGTCATTACTCTTTCGCCGCAGTCATACGTCGCCATTCCGGTAGGACTACATATAATCATCGCATTGATTTTTTTAACCTACCTTCCGTTTACCAGTATGATTCACTTTGTCGCCAAATACTTCACCTATCACGAGGTCCGATGGAACGACCGACCCCAGAGCGTGACGATGACCCGGAAGCTGAACGCCCAGCTGCAGCAACCCATGAGCTGGTCTGCGCCCCACGTGAAGAGCGACGGAAAGAAGAACTGGGTGGACGCGGCAACCGAGGAGATGAAAGATGAAAAAAAGCCTGAAAATTAGGGATATCTCCCTTAACGGGGATGTGCCTGTTACCGAGTTGAAAATAGACGAGATGCTTCCGCTTCCCCCCCCCTATGATAAAATAGAGGAGCAGCCGGGATGGAAGCAGGTTACCGAGGAGCAGAAAGGACGCATCGTTTGCAACCTCGACGGTGTTGTGGGCCTGAGTCTTCAGAAGCCCGGGAATACCGAGGAAGAGAAGAAATACGTGGACCTCTTCGTTATGGGGCTGCAGAAGCTCTTGAGCAGGGAAAACAACTGGACGTTTCTGCAGCCGCTCATACTGTCGCTCGAATACTGCGCGAAATGCCAGACCTGCAGCGATTCGTGCCCGGTTTACGAGGAAAGCGGCAAAAACGACCTGTACCGTCCCACCTATCGTTCGGAGGTATTTCGACGCCTGGCGAACAAGTACCTGAAACCCGGGGGGAAACTCCTGGCAAAACTGAACAATGAGGACATCGAACTTACCTGGACTACGATAAGTCGTCTGTACGAGCTGGCATACCGCTGCACCATGTGCCGCCGATGCGCACAGGCGTGCCCCATGGGCGTCGATAACGGCCTCATCACACACGAGCTTCGCAAGCTCTTCAGCCAGGAACTGGGCTGGGCGCCGCGCGAGCTCCACGAAAAGGGAACGATGCTTCAGCTCAAGGTGGGCTCTTCGACCGGGATGAGCCCTAAGGTTGTCAGGGACAATATCGAGTTCATCGACGAGGACATGACCGAACTTACCGGGTTCGACGTGGTCACGCCGTGGGATCGGGAAGGCGCGGACGTGCTGCTTATGCACAACGCAGGCGAGATCCTCTCATGGCCGGAAAACCCCGCCGCATTTACGATTCTCCTCAATGCGGCCGGCATAAGCTGGACGCTGGCGTCCAGCGACCCCGCCTACGACGGCGTCAATTACGGGCTCTTCTATGACGATATACAGCTGGCCCGCATAGCACTCAGGCACGCCGAGGTATCGAAAAAACTCAAAGTCAAAAAAATAGTCATGGGCGAATGCGGGCACCAGCACAAGGCCCTCATGACCATCGCGGACCGTATCCTCCTGGGGGACATGAACGTCCCGAGGGAAAGTTCCATGACTTTTCTGGAAGAGCTCGTCTTCAGCGGCAAAATCAAATTCGATCCGTCGAAGAACGATTTTCCGGTCACCCTGCACGATCCATGCAATATCGTCCGCAACCTTGGCATCGTCGAGCCACAGAGGAGGATTCTGCGCTACCTCTGCCCGAAATTCAGGGAGATGACCCCGCACGGTGTCGACAATTACTGCTGCGGCGGCGGCAGCGGTTTTGCGGTAATGTCGCAGAACAATTTCAAGGACTGGAGAGTCGCCGTCAGCGGCAGGAAGAAGTTCAAGCAGATACTCGCCGCCTTCGCGGACGAGCCCGGCCCGGAAGTGAAAAAATATGTATGCGCCCCGTGTTCCAACTGCAAGGGTCAGATTCGGGATATTCTCGATTATTATGACGCGCAACGGAAGTCCGGCATCATCTACGGAGGACTTGTCGAGCTCATCGTCAACGCAATGGCGGACCTGAAGGAGTCGTTTATAAAGTGGGAACATTAATGCGTTTAAAGAAGGCCCCTGTGGGTCCTTTTGATCAAAGATACTGCATCACGCATATACGGGGTATTTTTCTGTTGAAATTATGGTGTCTCTATGAAATCAATCCGTACACATTCTTCAATAAGCTTGGTTTTTTCTCTTGGGTATAGATTTTCACTGAGAGACCGGGGGAAGAAAATGCCATACTTCCCGTGTAACGCAGCAATAATAAAATGACATCTTTAAAGCCATTAATGACGATTAATCAGTGATGGCGAAATCGTCAAAAACCTCGCTGCAAAACGGTGATATTTTCCGCCTTGTCGTCGAAAAGGCGCGCGACGTCATTGTCGTCATTCAGGATGGAATCATCCGGTTCGTGAATCCAGCCATCGGCGACCTCGCCGGTTACGGCGTTGATGAATGCCTTAAAAGGCCGTTCATCGAGTTTGTTCATCCCGAAGACAGGGATAAAGATTACGACGGCATACCCGAGGGGACTGCGGATAATGCCTCCTCGCGGCAGTACTCATTCAGGCTTATCGCTAAAAACGGTTCCATTCTCCACGTAGAGGCCCATATTGTCGATATCGAATGGGAGGGGCATCCGGCCACTTCAAGCTTTATCCGGGATATTACGGAGCGCCACAGGATGGAATCTACCCTGGTCGAGAGTGAACGGCGTTTCCGACTTTTCGCCAAAAACCTTCCGGAGGTCGTATTCGAGACCGATCCAAACGGAATTCTGACCTACGTTAACGAGCGTGCTTATAGACTTTTCGGTTACAGTGAGGATGATTTTAAGAAAGGATTCAACATATTAAGTGCTGTCGTTGTATGGGAACATCCGCAGTTGATTGCCAATATCCAAAAGATTATAAACGGCCTTAAATCGGAAGCTTCTGAATACACGCTTGTTTGCAGGGATGGAAGAACGTTCCCGGCGCTCGTCCACTCGAACAGAAAAATGAAGGATGGTATATTCGCAGGATTAAGAGGCATAATCATCGATATTTCACAGAGAAAGGAAGCGGAGCAAAGGCTTGCTGAAAGAGAGAAGCTTCATCGGCTCATCACCGATACGGTCCGTGACGCGATACGTATTCTCGACCTTGCGACGATGCGTTATATTTACGCCAATCCCTATGCCATTGAACTCTTCGGCTCGCCTGAAGATGACTATGTCGGGTCGGCCTTCGGCGTCCATCTTGATGATGAGTCCCGCGAGGGTTTGTTGAAAATGATTGAGGAAGAACTCCTCAATGACGCCCGGAGAGATCCAGCCCGTACCGTTACCTTTGAACTGGTCGAAACTCTTTCGTCGTCGGATAAAACTATCTGGACCGAGAACAGGGCTACATTTGTCCGAGATTCAACCGGAAGGCCCTCTGCAATACTTACGATAACAAGGGACATTACGGCCCGCAAGGAGGCCGAAATTGCGCTTCGGGAGAGTGAAGAGCTGTTCAGAATGATGACAGAAGAGGGCTCGGACCTGATTTTAATCCTCGAGAAGTCCGGAACGATCATCTATCAGAGTCCATCCGTCGAAAGAATACTTGGTTACGGTACCGAAGGCATGATCGGCAAAGATGTTAGCGAGTTTATTCATCCCGGGGACCTGAGGAAGTTTGTTGCGGCATATTCCGAGTTTCTACGAAATCCCTCGGGCATACCTTCCGTCGAAATGAGGGTCAAGCATCGGGACGCGTCCTGGCGAACCCTTGAAATCAAGGCCAAAGAGATAACACGTCATCATACCCTAAAGGGACTTATCGTCAACTGCAGGGACATAACCGACCGCCGTCGCATCGAAGAAGAGCTTCACAGGGCGCAGAAGCTCGAATCGCTGGGACTGCTTGCCGGCGGTATCGCGCATGACTTCAATAACATACTCACTTCAATAATCGGGAATATCGCGCTTTCCAAGATGGATATCGACGCCGAATCGGAGATATTCGAATCCCTGTCGGATGCCGAAAAGGCCTCCTATAGAGCAAAAGACCTCACCCTTCAGCTCCTTACCTTTTCCCGCGGTGGCGCTCCGATTAAAAAGACCACTTCGCTGATCGAGCTTATCCGGGAGACCGTAACTTTTACGCTCAGGGGAGCCGCGGTACAATACGACCTCTCCATTGCGGACGACCTGTGGCTTGTCGATGTGGACGAGGGGCAGATCAGCCAAGTCATCAACAATCTCCTTATAAATGCATTGCAGGCCATGGGGGGTGACGGTAAAATTGAAATCACGGCCCAAAACAGGGTAATCGGCCCGATAGAGAAAAGGCGATATCCGTTTTCAACGGGGTGCTATGTTGTCATCGCCATACGCGATTACGGCCCCGGTATACCCGAGGAACTGCTGCAGAAAATATTCGATCCATATTTTACCACGAAAAAAGACGGCAGCGGCCTCGGTCTCTCGACCGTATATTCCATAATCAAAAATCATTCGGGCTACGTGGATGTGGGCTCTCAATTGGGACGGGGGGCGACGTTTACCCTGTTTTTTCCCGCATCCGTCGGCAAATCCTGTGAAATCGAAAGCGTTCCCGTTGTGTCGGGTCTCGGCCAGAGGAAAATCCTCTTAATGGACGACGATACCCAGGTACTCAGGGTTACCGAAAAACTCCTGTCGCGACTGGGGTACCGGGTACACTGTTCGCGGGACGGCGCACAGGCATTTGAATATTTTACGCATGCCATGGACGTGGGCGACCCGTTTGACCTCGTGATACTCGACCTTACCATCCAGGGAGGATTGGGCGGCAAGGCGACAATGGAAGCGATTCGCCAGCTCGACCAGAACGTCAGGGCGATTGTGTCCAGCGGCTACTCGGATAATCCGGTGATGGCTGAATATAAAAAATACGGCTTCAATGCCGTTGTTAAAAAACCGTTTCAAGTCGATGAACTGAGCCAGATCATTCATAACCTTGTGCAGAAACAGTAATCCCACTGCCCTTTCGGTATAAAAAGTAAAGCCCGGTCCGTTTGCTAAGAACATTGAATTTTAGAATTATATTAATTTAGCATTCTTTAAAAATTTATTGCTCTAATGGAATATTTCCGCTATATTATTAAGGTAACAATTGTTTTATGGATTTTTCACAATTGTATCTGAAAATACAATATGTTAATCGTCCGAAGGTGCAAGATTCTGCTTGGCGACAAATTAAACTACAAATGAAAAAATGAGGCTCAAATGAAGAATATAGTAAAAACAAACAGTATCAGGGTAAGAAAGCCTGTTAAAGACGGCACCGTTCAGAAGATAGAATCGACGCTCGGAATGGTATTGGGAGTTGATCATGTGAAGGCCAGCGAGAAGGGCAACCGGGTAGTTATTAAATACAATTTAAAATTTATCAACTACCGTGGACTGGAGAAAAAACTGGAGGACCTGGGCTGTAAACCGGTGACCGGTTTATTTTCGTCGATCCGGAGAGGATTTATCAATTTTACCGAGAAAACGGAAATCGAAAGTCTTGAAATAGATCTTCACAGGAATCATCTGGACCGCATCGGGCATTGAAGCGGAGCGTTGAATGCGATATGCCTGTTCGATGGAACCCGGCGGTGACTTGAATTTTTATCAGAAGACTTTCTAAATACGCACAAAACGGACCTTCCGGTCCGTTTTGTGCTGAAGTTATACCGCCCTCTTAATCAGTGTTCTTCCATCTGACTCGCGGCCGGCGGATAGATACCTTTTTTACGCCGGTAGACGGCGATTCCAAAGCGTATGCATCCCGTAATCATCACCCATACGCAAATGATGGAAGCTATGTAGAAGGTGTGATGAACCGCGAGCGGGTACTCCCTGATAAGATCGAGTATGAACTTGTCCATCCCGTGCTCCTTAATGTGTGTTGATCCCCTGATACGGCACCATAATGACTGCATGGCGCCGGTCGGCATAAAACCAATACATGATATCCAGTCCGTTTATTAATAATCACGCTCATTTCTGTCAACCGTAAAATTGCTGTTTTTATGGTGTACATTTCGCACTTTGTGTATGCTATTGCTTGAGGGAGACGGCAGTATACCTTCCTTGCCGCCCGACATTTATAAATTGAGAATTTTGCCCTAAATTAATGACAGGGAAGGCATGTTACACCCTTCCCAACTCCTGCGCGAACCGTGGCAGGGAACCGTCTTTGCCGGAGTGGCAGATAAGGTGGAGTGATTCGCGCGCCCTGGTCAGCGCCACGTACAGCAGGCGCCTCTCTTCTTCAATTTCGGAACCGGGATCGGGAATAATCGCGTCGGCAATACCCGCCAGAATGACCGTGTCGAACTCCAGTCCCTTGGATGAGTGAATGGTCATAAGTGCCAGGTTTTCGAGTACGGTTGATGGAAGCATTTTTTCAAGATGCATGGCAATATGCCTTCCCTGCCAGTTGTTACGGTACAGAATGACCGTGCTTTCGCTTCCGCCCTCTGAATTTGATAATATGGACGTTATTATACTGTTTTCCTGATCGCGGGTGTTAACAACATGCCGGTAAACAGCCCCTCCGCGTCCTTTGAACGATCGTAACCGTTTGTTGGTCCTGTATTTATTTCTTTTTATAAATCTGTTGGAAAGTTCAACGATCTCATGCCGCGATCTGTAGTTTACCGTCAATCTGTGTATTTCAGCCTCCGGAAAATAACGGCGCATAGATACTATATATTCTATCCTGCTGTCTCTAAACCCGTAAATTGACTGCCAGTCGTCGCCGACAACGAAAAGATTTGCGTCTTTTTCCGGCAGCAGATGTCTGAGCAGTTTAAAATTTTCCGGTGAAGTGTCCTGAAATTCATCAACCAGTATATATCGGTATCGGTCGCGGACGGCCTGTACGAGCGATTCGTACTTATCGAGAAGCAAAATGGCGTGGCTAATCATGTCCTGGAAATCCATGCAGCCGCGACGTATCTTTGTACGACGAAACACGTTCCTCGCAGAGCGGATCTTCTCCAAAAGGCCGTGTTCTGCAAGTCTTGCGATACCTTTGCCGTCTATCCTGTCCAGATCATCAATCAGACGAGAGACCACTTCGGCCGGAATGCCGAGAAAATCATCTATATTCGAGAGCACAATATCTCTAATCATTCCGCCCCTGTCCGATTCATCGAGTATCGACGGAAAAGTGTCATACCCGATCAGAGGCATAAAGATATCGGAATGTGATCTGAGCAATGAAAGACTGAAGGAATGGAAGGTTTCCGCCGGGAGTCCGAGCGCCGATGCACCTATTTCTTCCTGCACCCTGTTACGAATTTCTTCGGCGGCCTTCCTGCTGAAAGTGAGAACCAGAATGTTTTCGGGAGGGATTTTATCGCGTGAAATAATTGCCGTAAGCTTGGCGATGAGGGTTTTGGTTTTGCCCGTCCCCGCCCCGGCGATAACCAGCGTAACGCCTCCGTCGGAGCGCGAAGCTTTCATCTGTTCACGACTCAGTCTGGCCATAAATTTGTCGAACCCTGGCATGAAAGAATCGGCGTTATGTGAGTGCCTGTAATTAATACGATTAAGAGTGGGGAAAAGTTAAAACTTTTAGGATGAAGTTTTCCGGAGAGAATTAATTTTTCTTTCCATGCTCGAATATACGCATCCGCAGTAGTCCTGCCTGTAAAAGCCGTTTGTCCGGGAAATCTCCACGGACTTTCGGTATCCGTCGTTTTTCTTAAAGTCGGCTTCGAAAAATTCTATACCGTACCGACGCTTCAGGCTTCTTCCCGTCTCGTTAAGCATCGCCGCGTCTTTGTGCGGACTCACGGACATGACCGTTGCAACGGCATCGAAGGAATTGTCGCGTGCGTACCGAAAGCACTCCTCAAGCCTGTAACGAAAGCAAAACATACAGCGCACCGAGCGCTCGCCTTCAAATCGATGCACTTTAACCGCCGAAGTCCACTTGCGGGGGTCGTACAGGCCGACAACAAGCGGAAAGCCTCTTTTGACCGAATAGTCTTCAAGCTCGGACAGGCGTTTCGAGTATTCCTTGAAGGGCGATATGTTTGGATTGTAAAAATATGCGGTTATGTTAAAGTCCTTACCAAGAACCCCGATAACATGGGCCGCGCATGGGGCGCAACAGGCGTGGAGGAGCAGCGTATCTTTTTTCACGGCGTTGCCGCGCGGGGACTTTATTTAAGGTATTTTTTTATAAACTTGTTAAGCTTCTTTGCGTTTTGAGGATTAACCCTGCCGTCCAGCCATAACAACAGGTTGGTACTGACGCCGTTGACCGAGTCGTACTCATGATGCACAATATAATTGGCCGTGTCATATTTTATCTTTTCAAAAATTTCCTCGGCAAGATTGAGATTTTCGGCGTATGGACCGAGCATCTCGCATATTTTGATTATTATCTCATGCTTGTTGATTTCCCTTAATTCGTTTCTACAAGATTCCGTAAAATAACCCTTGCAGAGGCTTACGTTATCAATAAAGCTTTCCGCCACCGCATATCCACGATTGTCAGCTATTGCCTTGTCTTTGGTGTTCATCCGCGTTCCTCGCCCATTTTCCAGGTTTAAGCCGGTAAGCACGACAAATTAACTTCATTAATATATCCCCCGCGTGCCGAATTGTCAACAAATTTGAGTTATTATTAACCCGATCAGACAACATTAATCGCTTTGCATATCGGGCGGTATGGTATATGCTCCTTGCAACAAAACGGAGGTTCCACATGGAGAGCATACATAAGAGATATATTTCTTTCGATCAGGGCGTGGTGAGCGCGATAATCAATTTTGCGATCAATTTCGCTATCGGATATTTCGTGGCCTTATCGGTCATGCCGCTTTGGGGCTGGCCGGGCATCGTCGCCGATTCGATGATCATGATTTTTCTGCTGACTTTCCTGACCTGTCTTGTCATCACCTGGACGACGTACCAGAAAATCAAACAGAAAAAAATCACCGCACTAACACGACGCAGTGTATCACACCCCGTTCTTAGGCATTTACCCGCAAATTTATGGATAAGGTCGCTTGTCCTGGGTGTTATCTATCTGTTAGTCCTGACACCGGTTCTCATTCTCGTACTGACCGCGCTCAACGTGGATTCGATGACGTTCTGGCAATTCGTAATTTTCAAGGGCTCGTTCGCCGGGATTAACGCCCTGCTCGTCGGCCCGCTTTCCGCGTTCATCGCGCTTGGGGACGGTTAAACCTTTCATACAAGCCCGCCCCGTATCACAGTGTATCACTCCCAGGTCTGCCGGGCTGTCCCTCCGATCGTCCTTCCATCTCCGTCCGCCGCCCCTTGATTCAAAATACTATTGACAAATTTCTACCCAATTACTTATATTACACTATGTGGTATATCATTACATTATAGTGTAATATTAAAGCCTCTGGTTCTCTTACAATGGATTTCAGGGCGGCGCGCGCCACACCGACCACAGGAGGGATGAAAGCCATGCCAAACGATCGGACCACCGACAGGACGCTTCCCCGAGGCATTACGAGTTCCGTATTCACCGGAGAGGATCTCAACCGGCTCTACGGCATCCTAAGAGGCAATTCCGAGCTGTCCAAATCCACCATCGAGCGCGAGCTGGGGACGGCGCTCCGGCGCCTGGATCAAGGCAGCCATTTCCTCTCGGGCGACATCCGCGACCTCGGCCTGGGGGTCGAGGAGCTGGCCTTTATCATCGAACACAACCGCTACCAGGAGAAAAGCGCCTGCGCGGACGGGCAGGCGCCGCGCATCGACGTGCGCGGCGTATTCGAAAACCGGCACCTGTTTTTCATCTCGGAGGATATAGGGCTTTCCACTCGCGTTCTCGAGGACATCGTGAGCATCCTGAGGCGCGAGCGCGACGCGTCGGCACGGCTTTTCGCCTACCGCATCGGGGGGCCTGGCGGCGAGTGCGATACCCGGGTGCTCTACCTTCTCTCGGTACAGGAGCGCGCCGTCGGCCGCCGGCCCGGCGCCGTGGCGCGGGACGCTGTGCGCAGCTGCGCCGCCGACCTCGACCTTGCGCTTACGGACGCGCAGATCGATGAATTCCTAACCTCCGGACTTCCCTCCTCCGTCGCCGAACGGCTCGACCGGGGCGAAGAAAGGGCCGCCGTGCGGCATCTGCGCTCGTGGATTGCGATGCGCCTGACGCTTGCCGGCGGCGAGGATATCTCGATCATGGTTGAGGACGCGGGCGCTCCCACCGGCGTCGGGACTTCGGAGCGCCGCGTGCGCGTCTGCGTTTCGCGCGAGCGCCTCCTCGAGCACCTGAGCACACTGCATCGGGTTTTCGAGCGTCAGGGGCTCCGCTTCATCCGGGAGTACGCGGAATTCCTTACCGTGGGCGGCCTGGAGTGCGCGTCGGTTTGCGTCTACCTGCCAGCCAGTCTTCTCGAGCCGGGGCTGGTATCGTTCATCCAGGCCGAGCTCTTCAACCGGCTCTCGCCGCTTCGGCCCGCGCCCATCTCGGCCTTCGAGGTGCGCGATCTGCTTCGCCGCATGGCCTCCATGGACGACTACCTGAAAATCTCGTTCATCGACGAGCTCCAGAAAGATCGCCGCAAGGAGTACCTAATGCCGCTGGTGGCGTTGCTCGCCGAGCCGAGCGCCGAGATCCGCGCCAGGGCCTTCGCCCTGGTGAAGAACTACCTGCTCAACCCCACCCCCGACATGAAGGACGACTACTACTGGTGCACGCTCAAGGACATCTTCTCGGCGGCGTCCGTGCCCTTCGCGCGCGAGAGGGACCGCGAGAGCAGGCCGCTCACCGACGAGGAGATCGTACAGCTCATCCGCTTCAGCGGCGTGTACTTCGACGACTACGTGGAGCCACTTACGGGGAAGGGCTTTCTCTTTATAAGGATGGCCGGGCACGGCATCGGCAAGGGCGGCATCCGCGCGCACGAGTCGCACGTCTCGTTCTCGGGCGAGGGCGCGCTCTCGACCAATATGCTCTTCAAAACCATGGGGATCGGCGTTCCCTTCTACTCCGCGGGCAAGGGCGGCATTCTGGGCGACACCTCATTCCGCGGCGAGGACGAACAGAAGCGCGCCGCCGCGCGGACAAACGTTTTCCGCGCCTACGCGGACTTTCTGTACTATCGCGCCGGGATCGGCCCGCTTACCGATGTGCCCGCCGGCGATGTGGGGGTGGGCGGTCCCGAGATCGGCATTATGTTCGATCGCCTCACGCTGAACGTGGGCGCCGACGCCGCGGCGATCGTCAAGAACACCGACAGCCCCGAGCCGGCGCGCCGCTTGAAGCGGCACTTCGGCGTTCCCGTTTCCGACACCGACCTAATGGCGCGCATCGCCACCGACTTCCCCGCCGCGGCCGAGTACGCCGCTCCGGCCATCACCGGTAAGCCCGGCGGCCACGGGCTGGCCCTGCGCGCCGGCGCCACCGGGCGCGGCATGGTCGAGGTGCTCGCCGCGCAGCTCAACTACCGCGACTACCCCGACGCCGCGCTCTGGCTGGACCCCGGCCGCGTGGACGAGGCGCTGGAGCTCGACGCCGAGTACACGCGCCGCTCGCGCGAGCGCATGTCGCGCCTCACCTTCGCCATCCAGGGCTTCGGCAAGGTGGGCGCCTCCTTCGCCCGCTTCGTCGACGAGATCGGCGCGGCCGTCACCATGGTGTCGGACGTGAGCGGCACGGTGCTGCACGGCCGCCGCATACCGAACATCGCAGCCCTGACCGATTTCTGCGCCGGCGGCCGCGCGCTTGGCGACGCCCCGCCGGACGTGCTGGAGGGCTGTGAGTTCGCGGCCGGAAACACGCTCCTTCCGCTCACCGCGGTGGTGAACGTGGTGGTGCCCTCGGCGCTCGAGAACGTCATCGTGTCGTTCGAGCGGCCGCACGCAGGCGCCGTCGGCGCCGGGCGCCTGGCCTGCGAGTACGTGCTCCAGGGCGCGAACGGACCGGTTACCTGCGACGCCGAGGACACCCTGGCGGAGCGCGGCATCGTTTCGTTTCCGGACATTCTGGCGAACTCCGGCGGGGTGCTGGCCTCGTACTGCGAGTGGCTTAACGGGCTCATCCGGCTTAACGGGTACGCGGCATTGCACGGGTACGGTTTCGTTCATCCCATCGTCCACAACATGGTGATGAAGCTCCACCCCGACGCGATGTCCTCCGACATCCGCACCGTCGACGAGGAAGCGTACCGGAGGGCCTTCAGGTTCATCCTCAGGCACGCGACCGTGGCCACCATAGAGCTCTCGCGCGCGTGCCGAATATCCATGAAGAGCGCGTACCTCTCGCTCGGCATCCGCGCGGCGGCCGGGGAGGGAAGGCTTACGGAGCGCTTCTCGTTCGTCATGGCGAAGATACGCGACGGTTTCGCCGGGGGCGCGCGGGCGGTCTGAGGCGGCGTGTGCCGGTCCCCGGCGGGCCGGCACATCACGTACGAAAAAACGGCGTATCCCTTTCGGGGTACGCCGTTTTCGTTATGCGTTCGCGGGACCCTGCGCCCGAAGCGGGGGCTAATACTTTGCGGCGGTCAGCTTGAAGCACTCGGCCGCGACGTCGACCGTTTTCTTGATGTCGGCCTCTTCCATGGCCGCGCAGACGAACCAGTTGTGGTGCGGGTGCAGGAAGATGCCGCGGCGCGAGGCCTCGCCGCAGAAGTAGCGGTTCTTCTCGAACATGGGGTCGTCGGCGAAATTCATGTACGGCATGGCCGGCGGACCGGACATGGTCACCTTTACGCCCGCGGCGGCGGCCGCGTCGGCGAGGCCCTTCATGAGCTTGGCGCCGAGCTTCTCGATCTTCTCGATCGCGCCGCTCGCCTTGATCTCATCGATCGTTGCCATGGCGGCGGCGAAGGGCACGCCCGAGAAGAAGTGCGTTCCGGAGAAAAAGACGCTTCCCGCGGCCTGCTTGAGCTCGTCCCTGCCCATGGCGATGGCGATCGGGTAGCCGTTGGCCATGGCCTTGCCGAAGCACTGGAGGTCGGCGTTGTAGCCGTAGTGGTCGGCGCTTCCCGACAGCTTCAGCCTGAAGCCGCAGCGGATGTCGTCGACGATGATGAGAAAGCTTTCGCTTTTCGCCAGCGCGTTTACCGTGTCGACGAACTCCTTCGTGGGGAGTTCCTGGTCTTTCATGGAGTCATGGCGGTGCGGGGTCAGGATGATCGCGGCGACCTTCCCCTTGTTGGCCTCGACCGCGCGCTTGAGGCCGGCCGGGTCGTTGTACTCGATGTAGTGGATGTGGCTTTTCCACTCGTCGGGCACGCCCGCGCCATGGGGCTGGCACCATGGGTGCGCGCCGTGGTAGGAGCCCTTTGCCAGCAGAATCTCCCATTTGCCGGTGAACGCGCGCGCCACCGCGAGCGAATACGAGGTGACGTCCGAGCCGTTCTTCGCGAAGACGCACCAGTCGCCGCCCTTTATCGTCGAGGTCATCTTCTTCGCCAGCGGGATCCACAGGTCGCTGGGCAGGGTGAAGCAGTCGGCTTTTTCCATCTGCGCCTTCGCGGCCGCGTCGATCTTCGGGTGTTTGAGGCCCAGCAGGTTGGTGCCGAACGAGCACATGTAGTCGATGTATTCGTTGCCGTCGACGTCCCATATGCGGCAGCCCTCGCCGCGCGCGATGAAGGCCGGGTGCGAGCCGAAGGTCAGGAAGTTCGGCGTGCGCGCCCCATAGATGCCGTTGGGCACGTACTTCTTCGCCTCCTCGAAAAGCGTGTAGGATTTTGTGAGATCATAGAGTTCCATGCGTTTTCCCCCTAAAGTGATTATCGTGACAGCCGCTCGTTGGAACGGCACAGTGCGCGTGATGTGTACGCCCGGCGAGGCCCGTGTGCCGGGCATGGTGTCGTGCCGCGCGGCGCTGCGTGACGGTTCGGCCCGCCGGGGCCGGAAAAAGCGTGCGGCGTGGCGCGTCCGCCTCCGCGAATAAATACGGAGCGCCCGCGCACAAAATGTTGACAGGCGCGGCGGCGTGACGCACGCTGAAGCACCGGGGCGGCTTCGTCCGGACCGGCACGCCGGCAAACGCGGCCGGGCGCGCGCGGAAGGCGCCGTACGGGCCGGGGCATGGTGCTTCCGCTCGGCCGGCGGATGGATCGGCCGGAAGTTTCATAGCGCGCGGGTGGATGTCGTTCGCGACGCTCGGTTGCATTTCGTTTTGTGCTTGCATTTTTATTAATTACACAATAATGTAATTAATTATACATTGCTGCAATGTATAGCAGCGTAATGATTTGTCAATAGAAAAAGTGGCCGGGTGTATGAAAATCGGGCTCGGCGATACTGCATAGCACCAGGCGCTCATCGCGAGGCGCGCAGCAACATGGCGATCTCAAAAGGCAACGGCTTGATTCATGGAACCTTGCGGATAGAGAGATTGCCACGCCCCGATACGGCCGGGGCTCGCAATGACAGTATAAAGCCGGGGACAACGCCTCGATGGCATACGGCATATCTTCTCTGTCATCGCGAGGAGGCCGCAGGCCGACGTGGCGATCTCAACAGGCAACAAGCCACTGGCATAAAGCCGGTTGCTGTATGCGAGTGCCACGCCCCGATATGGCCGGGGCTCGCAATGACAGGATATATCCGATACTAATTTCACAACTGAAAGGAGCCGTACCACGGACAGTTCAATGCAAAAGAAACAACGCACCATAAAAAGCGACGAACGCAAGGCCTGGGAGCGCGAGCAGCGCATGAACAGGATCATCGACATCGTCGAGAAGCTTTTCTTCACCCGCGGGTACGAGGGGACCACGGTCGACGACATCGCGCGCGCGGCGGGTTACACCAAGCGCAGCATCTATATTTACTTTAAAGACAGGGAAGATCTCTTCCTTGCGGTTGTGAAGCGGGGGCAGGTGCTCTTCAAGGCCGCGCTGGAGGAGGCGGTCGCGGGGCCCGTTCCGGACGACCAGCCCCTTTCCATCGGACTGGGCCGGGCGTTCTACCAGTTCTCGCTTGACCATCCCGGGCACCTTGCGCTTCTCATGACCTACGAGTCGAAGCTGTACCGTTACGTCTCCGACCCGCCCGTCTCCGAGGACGGCGACTTACGCTCGCAGTGCCAGGCGCTTTCGCGCGAGTACGGCGCCATCGTTACCCGCGCCATCGAGCGGGATATCGAGCGGGGCCTCATCCGAACCGGCCGCACCGCGCGCCAGCTCATGCTGATTCTCTGGGGACAGGTGATCGGAGTGATGCAGGTGATCCTCATGCGGAAGGAGTCGTTTCGCGAGGTCTACGGCATCACCCCCGAGATGCTCTTCGAGGATTATCTTTCTATGACGCGAAAGTCGCTGCGCTGAGGTGCCGGACAGTACAACAATCGTAGATGCAAGCGTCACAACCCGTAAGTAAAACACCCGGACCCCGGTCATACGCGCCGCCCGTGCCGAACGCTCCACACCCGCCAGACTGATCTAATGAATTGACAAAAACCATATAATGCGCAAGATGTATTGTACCTACCAGGAGGTACCAATGAAACCCACCCAGCCATCCTCGCACGCCGCCGCATTAAAAAAGGTCGCCACGTCCATCAAGCTCGCCTACGGCTTCGGCGACATCGGCAGCAACATCTTCATCGTAACCTCGGGATTTTTCCTTCTATTCTTCCTTACAAATGTCGTCGGCATCAATCCCGCGCTTGCGGGGCTCGTGCTTCTCTTCCCCAAGCTGTGGGACGTGGTGTCCGACCCCATTATGGGCGCGATCTCCGACCGAACGCGCTCGCGCTGGGGCCGGCGCAGACCCTATCTCCTCTTCGGGGCCCTGCCCTTCGGCCTTTCCTTCCTCGTCATGTTCATCGCGCCCGGCTACGAGTCCGAGTCGGCGCGCGCCCTGCACGTGGCGCTCATGTTCGCGCTGGGCTGTACGGCCTTCACCGTGGTCAACGTGCCCTATTCGAGCATGGTGGCCGAGATGTCCGACGACTACAACGAGCGCATGTCGATCACCTCGTTCCGGATGATCGGCTCGTCGATCGGGGTTCTCGCGGCCGGGGGACTGGCCATGCCGCTGGTCGGGATGGGAGGCGGCGGCGCGGACGGCTTCCGTTTCATGGGTATCGTCTTCGGCGCCGCCATCGCGCTCATCACGCTGGTGTGTTTCATGGGTACAGGCCGGGCAAGGACGCTTCCGGTAAAGGACATCACGCCCCCGGCGCGGGAGCAGATCCGCATCGCGCTGAAAAACCGCCCGTTCATCATGCTCATGGCGAGCTACATGCTGCAGTCGACCGGCATCGGCGTGCTGATGGCGGGGCTCATCTATTACATAAAGCACGTCATGATGCTTCCCGAGACAGCCATGGGGGTGGTGTTTCCCATACTGTTCGGCACCGCGATCGTGTTCATACCGGTGTGGGTAAAAATTGGTAAAAAACTCGGAAAGATCCGCGCCTACCGGATCGGGCTGGCGATCATCTGCGTAATGCTGGTGTCGACGTTCTTCACGCAGGCGTCGCAATTAATGCTGTTTTATGTACAGGTGTTTTTGCTGGGCATCGGTTTTTCGAGCTTCCAGCTCTTTCCGTTCTCGATGCTTCCCGACACCATCGAATACGACGAGATGAAGTCGGGCATGCGGCGCGAGGGGATTTTCTCCGGCGTGTGGGCCTCGGGGCAGAAGATGGCCTATTCGGTCGGCCCGGGCATAATGGGCTTCGCGCTGGCGCTCTCGGGCTTCGACGCCTCCGGGCCGCAGGGCGCGAACGTGGCCACCGGCATTCGTATCGCCTTCTGCCTGCTTCCTGCGGCGGCACTTTTACTGAGCTACATTCCGTTCGGCGCGTACGACCTCACGGAAGAGAGGTTCGAGGAGATCAAGAGGACGATCGCCGGGAAGGGGCCGGGGGGTATGCGATGAGCGTTCCGGCGGGATTGTTCCTCGTCGTTCCCACCTGTGTTCTTTCGCTCTCGTGCGGATCGACCGGCGACTTCCAGGCCGGCGAGGCCGCGGAGGGTGACGCGGACCCATCACTCTATTTCTCGCGGAAGGGCGGCACGTCCCGCTGAACCATGACCACATGCTCTGGTGCGGTTTAGGAGCGAGATGCACGGCCGCCACGTGAAGGAAGACGCGGCCGAGCTGAGGGCCCTGTCACTGGAGCTGTCTCCGTGGTTCTGTCACGCCGTAACGCGGGCGCGGACGGAGTGCCGTCCGAAGTCGGCGATCGGCGTTTTACGGAAATACGATATTAAATGAGGGCCGTGAGAGAATGATCTATGGCGTATACACCACCACCCGGTTCTTCCCTTCTTTCTTCGCCATGTATAGCGCGTAATCGGCGCGTTTTATCATTTCGTCGAAAACGGCCTCTACGTCTTCCGCCCGCTTCCTGGATTTCTCGAAGGTATAGGCGCAGATGCCCAGGCTCGCGCCGAGTTCCACTTTATGATCGCCGAAGACCATCGGTTTTTCCCGTAATGAGCTCCGAATGCGCTCGGCGACCCGTATGGCGCCCTCGCGGTCGGTGCGCGGCAGGAATACGAGGAACTCCTCGCCGCCGTAGCGCCCCAGCAGGTCGTATTCCCTGCACGAATCCTGGAGCCTGCGCGAGAACTCCGCGAGCGCCACGTCGCCGGCCAGGTGGCCGTGCGTGTCGTTGATGGCCTTGAAGTTGTCGGCGTCGACGAGGATGGTCGCCACGCTCGCTCCCTCGCGCGATGACCGGTTGATCTCTTTCAGTATACCGTCGAAGAGCGCGCGCCGGTTGAGGATGCCGGTGAGCGGGTCCTCCTTGGCGAGCTTCATGAGGCGCTTCTGGTTGTTGATGAGCTTGTTTTCGAGCTGGATGATGCGCATCCCCACCCGGGCGCGCGCCGCAAGTTCGCTCTCGTCGAAGGGCTTGGCTATGTAATCGTCGGCCCCGGAGTCGAGGGCCTGCACCAGGTCCTCCTTGCGGTTGCGCGAGGTGAGCACGATCATATATATGTAGCGCGACAGCTTGAGCTTGCGCACCCTGCGGCAGAGCGTGAGGCCGTCCATTTCGGGCAGAATCCAGTCGATCACGGCGAACTGTATGCGGTCGTTCTTTATGAAGTCGAGGGCCGTGGCCCCGTCGCCGCAGGTGAGCACCTCGAAGCCCATCCCGGCGAACACCTTTTTCACCACCTTCTGTACGAAGGGATCGTCTTCAACAATCAGCATTTTCATGTCTTACCATCGTTTCACCAATAGATTTTTCGCGCAACCGCGGATACGCGCCGCCGGCGGTCAGAACACACGGTACAATGCTATTCAACACGGTCGCGCCGTCAAAGGCAAATACATTTTTGGCCGCCGCTGCCGGTTAATAGTTGTACTTGGCGCGTGAAAAATCCCCTCGGCCTCCGGCAGCGCCCCTTTGGCAAAGGGAGGCCGTATTCATATAGCCGGTCGGTTTTTCAGGCGACAATCATGATCGTCGTCTGGAACCAGTTGTTGTTTACATAATAAAGATATGAATTCTTTGTCAGAAAGTACGCTTCGCAGGAGCCCACTTTGGCAAAGGGGGCGCGTGACGCACAGGATATGCCAATGCCGGCCTTGCGACGGGAGGTTGCGTCTTCAGCCGGCCCGGAGGCGGAGGGATTCAATCGGCTTCCCGCCAAATTATGCTTGCTGAATGCGCGCCCGGAAGCGACCATAATGCCCATGCGTTTCCGTATTCTTCACCTCCCGGTCGTGCTCCTCGCGCTTTGCGCAGCGGGAGCCTTCGCGCCACGCGCCGTCTACCCGGTTGCCTACGAGGCATCCACGCTCCACAACGCCGTCTCGCGGAGCGAGACGGTCCAGGGCCTTTTCGCCGAACGCTGGAAGGTCATCCTGGACCGCCACCCGTACGTCGACATCTACGGCCGCATCAACTGGATACCGGCCTTCAAGGTCAACACGGTCACCATGACCGGCGGGGAGCGTACCGTGCCCATGACACTGGTACGCACCTACGGCAGCCTCAGCATCATCCTGCCCGTCGGACCGCGTAAACCGGCCGGTGACGGGGCCACACCCGCGGACGACGCCGCGCGCGTACCGGAGGTCCCGGCCGCCCCTTCGCACAAAGAAGGCCCCGCGCTCGGCTTCACCGCAACGGGCTTTCACTACGGATTGACCCGGCAGACGACCATCGACCGCGGCGACGCCGGCTCCGAGACCGTCACCGACTACAAGTACACGCAGTTCTTCGACGATATCTTCGCGCTCTCCCTGCTCTACCGGCCGTACTTCCACGTGCACGGAGGCGTGATCATAAACAACCAGATCGAGCCGAACGACGACGGCACCATGGATTATGCGAACAAATCCGAGCTCACAACACGCTGGTTCGTGTCGTCCGAGCTCTTCGATTTTCTCTCCACGACCGCGACACTTCTCGGTGAGGAAATGGAATCCGTTGCGGTGGAACTGGCCGTCACCGAGCTTGCCGGGCTGTTTACCGGACCGCTTAATCCCTCGACGCCGCGCTTCACGCTGATCTTTAAAAGAACGGCCTTCTACAACGACGAGCCCTATGACGCGGTATGGGTGCGAAGCGCCACGGCACGAGACGGGACGACGCCAAAGGACCCGGACCTGGCCAACAATCTTAAAGAACGTGCCGCGCTCTATACGCTGGGCCTCCTGATCGCAAAGAACTATAAAAACCGGATATTCTTCGACGTGTACGCGGAGGGGCAGAAGCCCAGCGAGTACCTTGTTTCGAAAATGACCGACGAACGCATCGAGGTTCCGCCTCTGCGCGAGCTGCGCGCCTCGCTGGGATACAATTTCTTCGCCGGCGCCGCCGCGCCGCTGTCAACATTCAGGCTATTGCTTTCCGGCGGCGCGAGCCGCTATTGGGACGCGGCCGCTCCGCTGCATCGCGAGCGCGGCCAAAAGTATATACTCTATGGCGGCTTCGCCTCGCTGAAGCTCGAGGCCCCCTGGATCGGCATCGAGCTTCGCGCCTCTTACAGCCACTCGGTGGAGCTTCGGCGACTCGTGGAGTGCGCCGAAAAGGCCGTGCTTGAGGGAAGCTTTTACGCGCGCGTTTAGCTATATTGAAGCTGCAATGAAACGGGGAAGCCCGATACTTCCGGTTATGGATGATTCAGGTCGGTAAAGTAATGCGGATGAAAGGCAAAGGATTATACGGGATGCTGCCGCGTTTCGCGCCGGGGGCGGCGGTGCTGCTCCTGGCGGGATGTTCGTACACCATGGATTATATAGAGGGCGCCATCACCGCTCGCTCGTCGTTCTCGATCGAGGCGGAGTATTCGGGTGGAGTGGTGACCATACGCTGGGACGAGGGCCCGGGTGTCAGCTCGTTCGCGGGTTTCGAGATATACATGACCCGCGATGAATACGACGATTACGACCTGCTTGCCAGCCGGTTCGAAAATGAAAGCGGCTTTGGCGAAGACGGCACCTACAAGAACCTTGACAGCTCCTCGACCAGGGATTACTCGTACACCCCCCCGGCTCCCGGCATCTATTTTTATCGCGTGGGAATAATAGAATGGGATGATGATGATGATAAAATGGTCGATCGATACGGTTCAGACTACTTCGATGACCCGGTAGCGTACAACGCGGAAACATCCATCAAAAAAATCAGCGGCTACCGGATGGTGACCGCGTACTGAGTCCCTGCGGGTTCACCATTTCGAAAATCCGAGCATCCACGGCCTTATCGCTCAACCATCACCGAGTCTATGAACGCGTCGGTGGCGTCAAGCGTGGCGAACTCGGTCGCCGCCGCGTCCGGCTTCCGGCTTGCGGCGAATACATCGTCGTAGGCCCCGTCCACCTGTGCGTTCACGAACAGGTACAGAGTGCCGTTACCGCTATCGACGGCACCGGGCAGGATAGCGAAGAACGCGAGCGCTGCGGCGAGCGCCGCGCCCGAGAAAGCGCCCGCGAATGCACGGAAGCGCACGGTCTTTCTCCTGCGGGCGAGCACCCTGCCCGCGATCTCGTAATTCCAGCCGTCGTCGTTCAACCTGCGCCGTATTTCCGCGCCCATGATCGCGTCCGCCTTCGTGTCATTCATGTCAACTCACCTCCCTTCATGGATCTCGCAAGCATCTCGCGCCCCCGCGATAGCCTGGATTTCACCGTTCCGCGGCGAATCGAGAGCTGCGTTGCAATTTCGGCCTCACCGTGGCCGGAAGCCGAAAGCTCGAGCACCGCGCGGAGCTTCTCCGGCAGGGCCCGTATGGAATCCTTCATCCTGCCGATCTCGTCCTGCTCCAGGATTCCCCGCGTAAAATCATCCGGCTCGCGATGGTCGACCGCGGCGCGGACGCGTTCACGCTTTTGCTCTTCGCGCGAGAGGCGCTCGCTCATGCGCAGCGATTCGTTTCGCGCTATCGTATAGAGCCAGGTGGAGAGCCTGGAATCGTGCCTGAACGAATCCTTGCTCAGGGCACGATAGGCGCGAAGGTAGGTCTCCTGCGCCACATCGTCGATGGCACCGTAAAAGCGCGCGGAGAGGTGCTTTTCGATCGCCGAAAGCACCACTCCCTTTGTCTCGCGTACCATCTCACCGAACTCCCGTTCAGTCATTACCAGATTCTCCGCCGCGTCCCGTCAGTCTTGATTCACAGTATAGCATTCATCAATGAGAATGGCAAGCCACCGCCGCGGGAATAGACCCCTCCCGCGGCGACGAAGGCCGTGTCCCTTACCTCATCTTGCTTTCACAAGGGCAGTCCGCTTTCGAACCCATGCCCCGCTTCTCGGACCGCAGCCTGGTCTTCTGCTCCTTCGTCAGGAGCTTCTCTATGTCAAGACGGTGCTGAATGCGCAGAACGCGCGTTTCCACCTGCAGATCGGCGAGTTCCTTGAGCACCTTGCGCGCCGCGCCGATATCAACCGCGTCCTCCAGGAGCAGCTTTTTGAGCTCGATGTGTTTCGGCGATATCTTTTCCCGGTAGTCGAGGAAGCGCTTCTTGTACTCCAGGTTGATCGCGGCGATCTTGTTCACCTGGTCGTCGCTGAGTCCCAGCGTGGTCTTCATTTGCGCGGGGTCCCCGTAGAAGGGTCCGCATCCATCGACCATACAGCCGTGGCCCTTCATATCCTTGTGATGCATTCCGCCATGACCGCCGCGATCGCCTTTCTGCGCATAGAGGGACTGTCCCCCCGCCAGAAACAGCGCGAGAGCCACCGCCGTTACGAGTTTACTTTTTGTCATTTTGAACGTCCTCCCTGCTTAGTATACCGCTTTGACCCGCGTTTTCGCGTGTTGGTTCCATTCTCTCCATTTTTCCTTGACTTTTGCACCGCCGTCGGTAAACCGTGGTATCCCGAACGGCGCGCAATGCCTGCCGGGAAACCCTCGCATATAACGGTTGCCCTATGGAACAAAAACTCGAAGCAATCCGCGCCGCCGCGACACAACAGATATCCGCGGCCCCATCAATCGACGAACTGGAAGCGATTCGCGTAAGGGTACTCGGCCGCAAGGGCGAGCTCACCGCCATCCTGCGCACCCTTGGCGAGCTCTCGCCCGAGGAACGCTCGCGTGTGGGCCAGACATCCAACCGGATCAAGGCCGCCCTCGAGGCCCTTATCGAGAGCAGGAAGGCCGAACTCCTCGACTCGCGAATCAACGAGCTTTTGAAAGAGGAATGGCTCGATGTCACCCTGGCCTCGGCCGGCGCGTCGCGCGTGTTCGAACCCGGCCGGTTGCATCCGCTATCGCAGATCCAGTACGAAATAGAGGACATCTTCACCTCCATGGGCTTTATCGTACTCGACGGCCCCGAGGCCGAGACCGACTACTACAATTTCGAGGCGCTCAACATCCCGGCGCACCATCCAGCGCGCGACATGCAGGACACCTTCTGGACCGAGGACGGCAACCTCCTGCGCACGCACACCTCGGCGATACAGGTGCGCGGCATGGAGCGTCTCCAGCCGCCGTTTCGCGTAATCGGCCCCGGACGCGTCTTCCGCTACGAGGCCACGGACGCATCGCACGAAAACACCTTTTACCAGGTCGAGGGAATGATGGTCGACCGCGACATCTCGGTGGCCGATCTGATCTATTTCATGAAGGTGCTTTTAAAAGAGATATTCGCACGCGAGGTCACCATCCGGCTGCGGCCGGGTTACTTCCCGTTCGTCGAGCCCGGCTTCGAACTCGACATCCACTGCCTCATCTGCGACGGAAAGGGCTGCAGCGTCTGCAAACAGAGCGGCTGGGTGGAGCTTTTACCCTGCGGCCTGGTGCATCCGAACGTGCTGCGCCACGGCAGGATCGATCCCGACAGGTGGTCGGGCTTCGCGTTCGGCCTGGGCATGAACCGGCTCGTCATGATGCGCTATGGCATCAACGACATCCGCCACTTCCTGAGCGGCGACATCAGATTCCTAAGGCAATTTTAGCGAGGTCCACCCATGTGGCTGTCATTCAATATACTCTCCCGTATGCTTGATCTTTCCGGGCTCGATCCCGACGAGGTGGCGCTCCGGCTCACCATGTCCACGGCCGAGACCGAGGGCGTGGAGCGCATTAACGCGCACCTTGATACCATCATCGCCGCAAAGCTCATCGAGGTACGGCCGCATCCCGACGCCGACAAGCTCACCCTCTGCGACGTGGACACAGGAAGCGGGACGCTTCGCGTGGTCTGCGGCGCTCCCAACCACAAAAAGGGCGATATCGTGGCGCTGGCCACGGTGGGCACGAAGTTCGGCGGGGAATTCACCGTAAAGAAGACGAAGATCCGCGGCGAGGACTCGTCGGGCATGCTCTGTTCGGAGAAGGAGATGGGCCTCTCGGACGACCATTCCGGCATCATGATACTCCCGCCCGGCACCAGGCTCGGCGCGACGATGAGCGAGCTCTTTCCCGCGTGGCGCGACACCCGCATCGAGATAGACAACAAGTCGATCACCCACCGTCCGGACCTGTGGAGTCACGCCGGCTTCGCGCGCGAGATCGCCTCGCTCTATGGACGCGCCTACAGGGGGCCGGTGGACATGTCGATCGCCAAGGGCTTCCCCGCCGGCGCGTCCTTCGACGTTCGGATCGACTCACCCGAAGGCGCGCCGCGGTACTGCGGGCTGTCCATAAAGAACATAAAGATCGGCGAGTCGCCCGACTGGCTGAAGGCCGCCGTCACCTCGATCGGAATGCGCCCCATCAACAACATCGTCGACGTCACCAACTACGTAATGGTGGAGATCGGTCAGCCCATGCACGCCTTCGACCTCAAGAAGCTCCGCGGCGACACCATCATCGTGCGTATGGCGGCGAAGGGCGAAAAGCTCACCACTCTCGATGGCGAGGAGCATGAGCTCATCCCCGAGGACGTGGTAATCGCCGACCGCGACGGCGCGGTGGCCCTTGCCGGGGTCATGGGCGGCGGCAACAGCGAGATCGACGACACCACGACCGAGATCGTTCTGGAGGCCGCGAACTTCAATCCCGTATATATCCGCAAGACCGCCGCGCGCTATGCACTGCGCACCGAGGCGGCCATCCGCTTCGAGAAGTCGCTGGCCCCCGAGCTCTGCGAGGCGGCGATCATCCGCTCGTTCGATCTCATCAAACAGATCATTCCGGAGGCCGAGGCCTCGAGCCGTATCGTGGATGCGTATCCCGTCAAGGCGAAGCCGGTGCGGGTGGCGACGAGCATGGAGTTTATCCGTAAAAAACTCGGGCATCCGGTCGATGACGGGCACATACGGAAAATCCTCGCCAGCCTCGATTTCGAGTTGAAGGGTGACGCGGGCTCACTCGATATCGGCGTTCCCGGCTACCGGGCGACGCGCGACGTCTCGATCCCCGACGATATCGTTGAAGAGGTCGGCCGCATCTACGGCTACGACAACATCCCGCCGAAGGCGCCAATGGTGCCCTGCGCACCGCCGCCTGCCAACGAAAAACGGGCCATGGAGCGGCGCGTAAAGCAAATCCTTTCCCGCAACCATAATCTTATCGAGGTGAGCAACTACTCCTTCGTTGGCGACGACCTGCTCAACCGCCTGAAGGTGAACGAGGACCGCGAGCTCCGCCTCAGGAACCCGCTCTCGCAGGAACAGGACCGCCTGCGCCGCAGCCTGGTGCCGAATCTCGTTAAAAACATCGAACTCAACCAGCGCTATAACGACGCGTTCAGAATTTATGAACTGGGACGCGTATATTTGAAGGAAAAACGCACGGAAACCGCGCTTGCACTGGAGAACACCCGCGTTACCGGGGCCGTGTACCGGAGGAAGGCGGACACTTCCCTCTTCTATGAGGCGCGCACCATCGCCGTCGACCTGCTCGGTCAGATCGGCGTAAGCGGTGTGCGCCTGCTCCCCGCGGACAAGGACCTCCCGCCCTATGCGCATCCAGGGCGCTCGCTCGAGATACTTATTGGAAAAGACCGTTCCGGCCTCGTCTTCGAGCTGCACCCCGCCTCGCGCGAGGCCTTCGACATCCGCGGTTCGGCCGCACTTTTCGACCTGGACCTCGACGCACTCCTCGCAGCGAAGAAGACCGGGCGCGCCTTTACTGAGCTTCCGCGCTTCCCCGAGGTCCCGTTCGAGCTTTCGGTGCTCGCGGACCGGTTCACCTACGCAGCGGACATCATCGAGACCATCCGTAAATCCAGCCGTGAATTGGTGCGCACCGCCGATGTGGTATCCGTCTACGAGGGCGATCCCGTGCCCGCCGGTAAAAAGTCAGTTTCAATCAAAGTAGTGTTCGCCGCCGCCGACCACACGCTTGGCCCCGAGGAGATCGAGAAGGTGCAGAAAAAGGTGCTCGGCGACCTCGACGCGAAGGGGTTCAAGTTGAGATAGGGGGAATCCCCGAGCTTGTCTAAATCTTCTCAGCCGCCGGCGGCTCCCCTTTGATAAAATCGTCGCGTTTTAATTATCGCGCACATCAACGGGCCGCGTTTTTTTCCAGCAGCAGCTCCAAATACGACCTCCGCTCAAAGCGCGAGAGACCCAGTTTTTCGGCGAGACCGAACAGCTTCTTTTCCGCCCCCTCGCGGTCTTCGCTCAGTATCTCGATCTCTGCGAAGTCGCCCAGGCCCTCCACGCTGTCCAGGCACACGTGCGCGCCCTCCAGCGCGTAGAGCTCGCGCCGCTTCTTCACCGTGCGCACTGGCCTGAAGCCCAGGCGCGCGAGGACCTCGGCGAAGGCGTCGGCGTCTCCTATTGAGACCTCGTTCTCATAGCGCGTCTTGGAGATTGTGCCGATCTTCGGGCCCTTGTAGGTGACGACCGAGCCCTCCGGCGTGCGTCGTATGCGGAAGGCCTCGTCGGTCTCCGCGAAGTCGCGCGATGGATGGTTAAAGTAGGAATCCTCCTCGATGAGCGGGCCTTCGAGCGCCCCTCCGAGCGATTTGATCCGCGCGCGGAGGGCGTCCGGATCGGCGCAGTATGCCTTTATCTCGACCTCGAGCATGGATGTCTCCTCAGTGCTGAGCGCGCGTGAGCGGGCTGGCAAGGGCCAGGCCGTCGGGCCCGATGGTTTTGCGTTCGGCGCCGTTTATCCGGATCACGACGCCGTCCACGCCCTCGAATTGCGTGGCGGTGAACACGATCTGGTCGATTCGGTTCATGAGTATGCTCCCCACGGCGTTACGCTCGAGCGCCTCGTTGAAATCGATATGGGCAACCCGGTTCCTGATCACCACGCTCCGTACCATAAGCCCTCCCGGGAGCGCCGAGAGCATTCCGGCCTGCTCCTCTTTGCGGCTCGGTCCCTTCGCGAGTTCCTGCATGGCGCCGAGGAGCGGAACGTCCGACCGGATCGTACGGCGCGCGTACGCGAGGCCCACCTTCTCTGTCTTTTCGTTGAAACGAAGGAAGTAGAGCCGAACCTCACGCGTGGGCGCGAGCGTTTCGCCCGGTGAGTGCTTTTTATCCTCGCGCACTGTCTCCTTTTTGTCCTTCTTTTCGTCCGCTTCTTTCTCCACATCAGCGGTTTTCGACGCTTCTTTCTTGTCGGCATCCGCGATTTCTTGCCGGGGGGTGGGGCGGTCCTTCTCAGTCGGCGTGCCAGGCTTAAAATAAAGCCTGTCGACGAGAAGGACGGCGATTGTCAGAAGCACGAGTATGGCGAGCACATAGAGGGCCCTGCCGCCCGAATCGCCCAACGGCGGCGCCTTTCGCGCGGCTGGGGCCTTCGGAGCGGCCGCGGCCTTGCCTTTTTTGGTGGTTCCACGGCCCTTCGCCGCGGAAGACTTCTGGGTGCCTTTCGTCGATTTAGCCATCGGCCCATCCTCGTGTTCGATGTTGGGGGCCTGGGGACCCGCCCGACTTACGCCATAGTATGCCCGGTTGTTAAAATTATCAACCATTTGTGCGGGGGAAAAAGCGAAGCATTCATAGCGATTGGTATTTTACACAAGCAGACGAAAAGAGCGGTTGATTTTTCAACAAAAGCATGCATATATAGCTCATTTCCTGAAAGAAAATACATTCGATTTAAGTTGTCGAACGGAAGAACATGGAAGCGTTGATAATGACCTACGGTTGCTACGTTGTCTTTATATTCTGAGATTGGGGCGTACGGGTATAAGGCGAATTCTTTGTTGCGATTCCATCCAAATAATTCCATGGAACGAAAGGAGACCATCTATGAAATCGGTCATTCCCACCGCGATAAAGACGGCGGTTATCCTCCCGCTTGTAGCCGCGGCAGCGCTTTACGCCGCGGGCCCGTTCGGGAAGGACGCAGACCACGACGGCTTTCCGGACGACCTCGAGCTCGCCACCGGCCACAACCCGCGCGTCAACGAGGCGCTTAAAAAGAGCGCCGCCGGCGGCAAGTGCGGCGTCATCACCACGGATCTATTGAAGCTGGGACGGCCGCACAACGTGCTCGTCATCCTCGACATATCCGGCAGCATGCGCGAGCCGTTGGGCGACTCGAGCAGGATGGACGTCGCTAAAAAGATACTGGCGCGCTATATCGACGCGCTTCCCTCCGGCATGAAGCTCGGCTTCGTCATCTACGGCAAGACCGACTGCGGCGACGAGAGCGTCGAGATCGTTGCGCCGGTGGGACGCCTTAACAGGGCCGCGCTCAAGGAACGCATCGCCGATCTTTCGCCGCGCGGCTCCACGCCGATAGCGCTCGCACTCGGAAAGGTCGCCGGGTATTTCAAGGGCTTCGAGGCCGATAACAACCACCTCATACTGATCAGCGACGGGATGGAGAGCTGCGGCGGCGACCCGATCAGGTCGATCATCGAGCTCAAGGAGAGCGACGCGGACCCGGAAGTGACGATTATCGGGCTCGGAGTTGACCCCGCGACACGTGCCCAGCTTTTTCGGATAGCGGCCTCGTCCGACGGTGTGTACGCCGACGTTAAAAGCGAGAAAGACTTCATCGGCGCCTTCGCGCAGTTCTTCAACAGGATGAACCGCTTTTTCAAGGACATCGTCTGCATCGTGAGCCAGTACAACGCGTACCTCACCTACGAGACGGAGCAGTACAACAAGAGCAAGACCTATCTCGTAAAGGCCTCCACCAGGGCGTTCGATGACGGCGCCAGGGCCGCGCTCAAAAACGCCGAAGACCTCATCGACCACAACCACTCGGCTCGCATGGAGGCCAGGGACACCCTGAACGAGATGATCAGGAACAAGATGGACGAGATGGAAAAGGCCGCCAACAGCTTCGTCGGCCGCGAGTGAGCCCATTGAGAAGGCGCGCGCGGCGATCGGCGTTGCATGTGTAACCTCAACGCCGTATCCGGGGGCATATCGGGGCCGTGGGCGAGGCGCTCGCGCGCTGTTCGTGAGCGCAGAGCCCGCGCCTTTTACTCCCCGCCTTCCTTCCGCTTTTTCAGGTCGAGCGCAGCCCTGAGACCCTTCTCGCGTATCACCTTTATTTTGAGGCCAAGCTCAGTCATCTTGAAGAAGCGCGTGCCGTATTTACGAAGAAGCTTTTTGTCGATCTCGAAGCCCAGACCCGGCCGTGTGAACGGGGCTATCATAGCGTTGCGGTCGGGGAGGATCGGCGCAATGATCCCCTCACGGAACTCGGGAATCCACGACGGCTCCTCGAGCGGATATTCCAGCAGATGCTTGTTCCCGGGGTCGGCGAGCAGCAGGTTCCAGTTGACATAAAAGCCGATTCCGTTGGTCCAGGTGTGCGGCGTGAACTCGCGTTTCTTCTCCCGGCAGGCCTTGATCACCTTCATCACCTGGGCGATCCCGCCCGCGAAGACGGCATCGGGCTGGTAAACGTGGAAGCAGTCCTTTTCGAGCATGATCTTGATCTCGTCCCAGCCATAGTTGAGCTCCGCGCCCGTGATCTTCACCTTTTTCGCAAAGCGCTTGAGCGCGGCGTTGCCGTCGTAGTCGCGCGAATCGAGCGGCTCCTCCAGCCATTCGATACCGTTCGCCTCGCAGGCGCGCACGAACTCCTTCGCCCTGTTCAAATCCCAGTTCGGCACGCGGTCCACGATCGACACGGGCCAGCCCTGGTTGGCGTCCACGCCCAGGCGCATCTTTTTACCTATTCCCTTCGCGACAACCTCGATGTGGCGAATGTCGTCCTTCAGCTCTTTGTTTTTCACGCGGAGCTTCGCGGTCTTGAAGCCGCGCGCCGCCATAGCCTGCAACTGTTCCACGCGCCTGTACGGGTCGCGCATCTCGCCGGTCGAGCAGTACACCTCCACGGGCCGCGCCGCGCCGCCCAGCACTTCATAGACGGGCTTCCCTTCCTTTTTGCCGATGATGTCCCAGCACGCGGGCTCGATCCAGAAGTTGCGCCAGCCGAGATAGCCGGCCTGTTTCAATAAATCCTGCACGCGGTCTATATCAGTGGGGTCGGCGCCGATCAGATAACCCCCCAAAAGGTCGCCCAGCCCCTCGCGCTCCTTGCCCATGGCCGAGCCTGCCGAGTAGCCCTCGATCCCCTCGTCGGTGACGATTTTGATGAGCGTGAAGCGGTTGTGCGTCTGCGGGTAGCCGGGGATCCAGGTGGGCCAGAACGTCTCTTTAAGCGGCACGGAAACATGGTACAGTTCGATTGCTGCGATTTTCATTTTGCCTCCTCCGGTCTGATCATCGTGATTTGCATCCGGCCGTACACGCCGCGCCAATCGATGTCGCCTTGCGCCCCGTAATGCCGGACGTGCGTTGGACAATATCAGATAACAAAACGTACGCCGGTGTTTCCGAAAATGCAAGAGAAAAACGCGCGCACTCGCGGTCGCCCCGCTCCGACACTCCGCATCCGCGCCATCGAACAAGGGGTTGCAACCCCATGTTCTGTTTTTCGCCATGTCATACCCGCTTTGCATCAAGTGACCGCCATAGCCCTGTCAACCGCGCCATATTATGCTTGAACTGTAGCCGTCCCTTTGCATACACTCGGGACGCTTTCCAATGGGCGTGATGTATCGGCGTGCTATACTTGTTACTGGCGAAATCGGGGAGCGCGGCGCCATCGAGCCGCTCAAGCGCATGCTCATCGATGACGTCACCGACGACTGGATATTACTGAAGCAGACCATCGCCGGGATACAGGACCGCCGTCCTTCCGGCAGGATGCAGGGGGCGGCGGCCGATTAACAGACTGAAACGGGAAATAAAAGCAATGGAAATCAAACTCTATCACATTGATACTCTTGAATACTCGGGATGCATCGTCGCCCGCGACGCCTTCGATTACGAGTTCCGGGACGTCGCCGACGCCCATTTCATCGCCACGACGCGCGGTATGCCGCTTCGGGCCCTGCTCGCCAACCTAATCACCTTCGACCTCGTTTACGACGTTGCCGACGAGGGCGCATGCGCCGAATAAAAAGCGCCCGCAAAGGGATTGACATTTTGCCGTACCGCTGTATGCTTCACCGGTACAGTCGCAAACTTCGCCGGGCGGGCAAACAACGGTACATACAGAGATAAATGAATGGCCGGGGACAATAAACAATTGGGCGACTTCGACCTAAATTCCTTCGACATCGACGTGGACCTCGACAATCCTTTCGCCGACGAGCTGAAGGCGGGCGGGGTCAGGCCCGAACCCCAGCACCGCGCTGCCGCCCCACCGCCGCCGCCCGTACGCACAATCGAATCCGTCGGGCCGCGCAGGCGCTCGTCCAAGGACTTCAACCCGGACATGGACGCGCTGCTCCTCACGGCGCAGTCGTCCATGATCATTGAGGGGATGCAAAACTACACCCAGGGCAACTTTTCATCGGCGACGCTGCCAATTTACATGGAGGCGCTCAAGGGCGTCGCGCTCTACACCAAGATACTCGACCGCAACCCAAACAACTACAACAAGCTCAAGGAACTCATCGACTCGGACACCGACTGCAAGGAGGTCGAGACGATCGCCTTCAACATGTATAAAATGATGCACGGCATCGAGCCCGACTCGTACCAGGAAAAACTCGCCGCCTTCGAGAAGTTCGAGCTCCTTTTCAAAGAGGCGGTCAACAAGGCCTCGGTGAGCAACTCGATGCGCTTGCTCAAGAAATACCTCCTGATGTCGGGAAGCCTCGACGAGGTGAAGATCCGCAACTGCTTTGCCGCCAACAACCCCGATTTCGCCGCCGATATCCAGAATTTCATCCAGCACCTCAAGCTGGCGCACGAGATGGTTAAAAAGGGAAAGTGCGAGATTTCAAAGGGCCTCAAGGGCCGTGATATCAACATTTACATCATCAAGACATCGTACCTGCTGTACTCCTACTATTCGCTCGCCGGCAATCCGGACCTCGCCGAGTACTACGGCAGGGTGCATTCCAACTACAAGAAATACTTCATCATCCGCGAATGACTTTCTCCGCCGCCGTCGCTTCGTCGCTCGATCCGGAAAACGCCGTCGGCGCGTGCCTTCGCCGCGCACATCCTCCCGCGTCCGGGCTGAAGCGCCACCCATGAGATCCGCCGACTCCAGCCACGACTCGCCCCTTGTATCAGTCGCCGACTCGCTCCGCTTCGGTACGGTCGCGCCCTCCGGCGTAGCCCTTCGAGTCAACGCCATGGTCAACGCCGCTATACCTGAACTCTGCCGCGCGCTTCCGCCGTCCCAACGCACCGACGCTGCCCTGCTCCTCATGCGCTACTGCTCCGCCCTTCGCGAAGGCGCGCCCGACTACTTCCGAAATTTCCACGCGCCCTCTTACACGGTGCTGGCCCATATACACTCCTCGTCCGCGGCCCCGTACCGCGCCCCGGACGGAGCGCTCGAACGCGCGGCCGCCCTCCAGGCCATGGCCATGCTGCTCCATTCGCTCGACGACCACCTCCACGACGGCGAGCTTCCCGCAACGCACCTGGCCCTGCTCATACGGAGCGAGGCCTGGCGCCGCTACCGCGCGGGCATCGGGCTCCTTGCCGAA